>CAZEZE010000012.1:0-18490 GCA_964516445.1 uncultured Chitinophaga sp.
GGAGTCGGCCACGGACCGCGCGGCCACTGGCCTCCTGCGGGAACTCTTTGCCGCCAGGGAACAGCATAAGCCTTTCCAATCTTCATGCGGCCAGACTGATCTTTTTCTATTTCAAGGTCTTCTTTGTAAGGGGCGAAAAGGCTATTCCAATCCGGCTCTTTGTAAGCCCTGATTAATAACCTTCCTTCGGGCGATACCGTTACCCCTTTACCGGGAATGCTTATGGCTCTCCATTGGTCGGGCGTAACAGAGGCGTCCATAGCCATCTGTATTATCTTATCGCCATCGCTTACATATAATCCTTCTTGCTGCGCCTTTACCGCCCTCGCCACTTCCATGTTGTCGCTCTTTAACCCGTCTATCTCCGCCTGTAACGCATCTTTTGCTTTCATCGCTTTTTCATACGCTGCCTTTGGATTTACATTCGCTTCTTTAAGGTATGTTTCTTTAAAGTCATTCACCGCCCTTAACGCCCTCTCTTTAAAGTTTGGAAACATAGCCCCCCAATCTTTTGTATCAATATCCATCACATCCTTGCCCTGCCGCTCCAACTCTTTACTTCTCCTGTCTTCCTTATCTCTTGCTAAAACAGCACCCTTATACATACTTTCAGCAAATGTGTCGGGAAGCGACTTTCGCTTTAAACGTATTCCCTGCGATATGTAGTTAGCCGGATGCTCCACTTATTTCAACAGTTTGCTTCCAAGAACAAATGCTCCTACATCCGTACCCTGCTTCCACAACTCATCCAAAGAGTGCATCCATGACTGTGATGCTTCGCCAAGCTGCTGCTCGGCAAGCAGGCGCGCCCGTATCTGCTGTTCTATGTTTGAATCGCTGATACGCTGCAACTCCTGCGAAAATTTGTCCGCATATCGTATGTTATCACGATGCAATGCGGCATCCCTCGCAGAAAAATCATTTATGGCTCCCGTGTTGGTGTAGTTTATTCCGGCTAATATCGCCTTGGCGAGGGTGGGAGCAACTGCCATCGCTTTGCTGTAAGCATCGTTCTGGCTTCGCCCAAGACGGGAATCAAAAGCAGCGCGCTCCTGCGGAGTGTATCCGTAAGAAGCCATGTCATTAGCCCTCATGCGCGATTCGCGCATGCTGTCGGTTTCCTTAAATTCAGGAAAGGGTGTTTTGTGCATCTTTTTTAAAGCCCTGTCGGCTGAGATGCTTCGGTAGATGTCAAGAGGCAAAAATCCCATGATTATGTTTTTTTCGTTCTCGGTCTTATGTTTATGCGCGAAGTTATTCCAAAAAAGTTTTGATATTCACCGTTTTTAAAAAAGAATTTAACCCTCATGTACAATCCCGGCATGCGCATGGTAGTGTCTTCGTCATTGGTTCCTCCCGCACTTGCCAGCACATCGTTTTTTACAGGGGATTCATACTTTCCCTCCCGCAGTTCGAAGTCGGTGCTTTCAAGGTATGTATAATATTGGTTTCTCATTTCAACACGGTGGGGTGTGGTATATGAATTGATGCGTAAGGCAAAATAAGATTTTGATTCTTCTGGAAATATATTCACAACGCCCTCCCAGTAGCCGTCATCCCGCAGCGCATCATCGCCATCTTCATACCATGTCATGTAATCCCCTTCATTGTGTTCATCCATCCTTGATATGTCCCCTGCTGGGCGGGGGCTAAGATATGTATTCATGTACGGAACATATATTCTCGGCATGAATCCATATTCCATGTCAAACCCGTTTTTTATCTCCGAATAGACAATGGTGAATAGATTATAGTACTTGGGATTATCCAGCGGAACAGCACCCCACATCCACGGTGTTCCCGGAACGGTGTTGTTCTCATCAACAAGCGAAATCCAGAAAAGAGGAATCTCATGAAATCCTGACGTTCCATACATTACCACATCGCCTGCATTATATTCAATGCTCTGCCATTCCGCAATATCGTTTCTCCACGCCCTTGATGTAATAATACATTCCTTGTACCTGTGATTCCAAACCCCGTGAATACCTTCATTGTCAGCAGGAGTGTTGCGGTCATAAACAATGTTCAGGTTGTTTGAAAAAAAGCTATCCATCCCGCGAATAACACCCTGGTCTGTTATTCCGTCATATCCAAACCGTAAAAAAGCCTTTTTATTCTTGCATATCCAATAAAAAGTATCATTGCCTCCATTGCTTATTCCTTTGACAACACCATAATAGTCAGAGCATCCGTACTGCGATATTTGAAGCGGGCTTCTGTTCATCACCGCCCCGTCCCCAAGCACTATTTCAGCCCCTGATGAAGTTGAAAACATGGTTGTGGCATCAAAATACTGTCGGTCAAATTTTAACGGCTGCCATGTATAAAGTTCTCCATTCCCAACCTCATGGTGTGTTATTTCCCCATCGCTGTAACTCAAATCCCTGAAATTTAATGGCGCAAAAACCCTGAACATATCGTTTGCCGATTCGGGCTGCTTCAGGTTGCTCCACGCTATCCTTACGGGGAACTTCCTTATCAAATCCGGATTCTGAACCAACGGGGGGTACAGGGAATCCCTCGTTAATGAATACCCGTCATTTCCTGTGTCGGAATCGTTGGTGATGCGGTTAAGCCAGCCCTGCGGAGCATATCCGTTTGGCACGGGAAAAACATCGTTGCCGTACCTCATGTCAAAGTTGTCAAGGTTCTGTGAAAAGTAATGCACGCCTTGCCCGAATCCTTTCTGGTTTAAAAGCGGATCATCCGTTACGGGATACCTGTTCTTATGATATACCTGTTGGGTGAACACATCCCCGCCATAAACCTCCCCGGTATCCGTTACGGATGGTGTTACATCCGCATAAAAACCCGTCCATACATAAAAACAGTTTTCTTTGTTTCCAAACTGCGCATCCCCGTCAATAAACGGGCGCACATACTGAGCTATGTAAACGGCATTTTCCGTAAACCCCGTTATCCTGTTGAAGTCTGATGCACCGTAAATAACATATCCCGGTGCTGCTTCGTACAGGTTGGTGTTTGGATAGTTATAGGTAAACCTCGCCCTCTTTGAAAATGTTACCCCGCCTACGGTGCTTATGTTTCCCCTGCTCATGTAAACAACTTCACTCACATCAACCTCTTCGGGCGTTGTGGGTGTTCCGCCCGTGCAACTGTAAATATAATCATTGAAGTTGTCGTCCGCATAGGCCCGTTTGTTGGGATTGTACTGTCCAAAATTTATTATCTTGTCGCCCGGCTTGAATACTATGGATGCCTTCCCGCACTGTATGTCCCATGAATAAAATGAACACCATCGCCTCTGCACGGTAAAGTTTACAGGCGCTGCGCTGCTTCCGTATGCGTAGTTTACAGGGATGTCTAACCCTCCACCGGCACTTTCATCATACCCGCCCGGAAATGGAAACTCTCCATACTGACCGCCCATGTTGCTTCCGTCAATCCATGAATACTCCTGAACGCCAGCGCCTAACCCCAAACTTCCGGCCACCGAATCGCTTACCGATGGAATAATATATCCCATCGCCACCACCTGCCGGTTTGATGACTGCACGCGCATGACATAAAACCTTCTTACGATGCTGCTGATAACATGACCGCCCACCACATCGCTTGGGTTGAATTTAAACAGTATCCCAAAACTGCAAGGGCTGTATCCCGATGTAAGGCTTAACGCCGGCAATGCAGCATCACACCTGTCCTGCGTTGCATCGGTATTAAAAACAACATCTGCACACCACATAACTTCTGTTTTGTTGCCATCCATAAATTCAGCAATGATGCCGAACCTGTATCTTTCATTTATCCTGTACGAGGCGCTGTAATGAACATTGTAGCTTAACTGCATGCCGCCAACCCTTCCGCTGTCATTAATATAATCCGTATAGGGCTGCGTTGTTTTCCTTACCATCTCCCACCGCCATGTTTTAATCCACCCGCTAAGGTCTGCCGGATATTCTGAACTCAGGTTCGAAAGTATGAGCCTTCCGTTCAGCGAATCAATGTTTAGCACCTTGTTGTAAAAATCAGATATGATGCCCGTTGTTCCGGCATCTAAAAAGGTCGTTCCGGTTTCATTGCCCGTGTGCGATATGGACATGGATGAACCTGTAATGATGTTGCGGCTTACGATCTCTCCGATAACAGATAAGCCCACACGGTTCACCGCAGCAAGTTCAATGTATTTGTACAGCAGCAGGGATTTTCCGCTCACTGTAAATGTATTTATCTTTGGAGTGCGCACTCCCGGAGCCACCCCTGTAAGTTTGTACCAATCCGATGTTTCCGAAGGCGTGGTTGCAGGGATGGGGCTTCCCGTTCCCAAAGGCAGCCAGTTTGTTTCAGAACCCACTTCATTGGAAAGGCGTATGGCGTAATAAGTGTTTCCGCCATAGATGTTGCCACCCGACTGCAACTGCTGGTCGAACACAAAACTCACATCGGTGTTGGTAACGAACAACTGCGTCTGCTGGCCTATAAAGGAATAATCATATATGTTTCTCGAATCAACAAATTCAAGAAGGCAGTCGTCCTGATAGTTTAATGTTCGGTCATAAACCACCCTCACGGGGTTGTAATTATCAGTAAAGTAATAGGCTTTCCGGGATGCCTGTTTTTCACAATATGCTTTTATCTGTTTCTTTGAAATGAGGTTAAGCTGCGTTGAACGCATGAGCCTTGTATAACTCCACAGACCCGACTGCATATCCTTCACACCTCTTCCTATTTCACCTATTCCAAAAGGAAAAACCGTTACCGTTCCGTTTGTATAACCCCCCGAATATGTTGATCCCTGCAACACAAAAATGTAGTCCGACAGCACCGTTATTATCCATTCACCATCCGTTCCGGTATTCCTTAAATATACCAGCGATCCGCTTGCCTGACCATGCTTTTGAACTGTCGTTACCTGTATGTTGGATGAATTATTTGTAATGCTTTGAATATCTATGTTCTCCGGGCTTTTGGCTTGCGTTGTCCACCACATTATCAGCTCCCCTTCCATATTATATCCTTTCAGCAGCCTCCATCGCCCCGACAGGGAATAATCTATTGCCTGCTGAACGAGGACTATCTTCGCATCGGTATGGTTTGGCGCGCCACTATTATTCCTTACGATATACCGCCACATGGGAACGGTGGTTATTTCCAATGTTACATACCCTTCGTTTGCCGATACGACAGTGGAACTGATGTTGAAGGACTGAAAAGTGGAGTTCAGGTCGGTGCTGATGGCGGAGATGGCATCGGACAACGTCTGGTTTATGTTGCCCGGGGTGGTTATTATGGCTGTGTTGAACCCGAATAGGGGGTTGTTGTTGGGATCTGTAACCAGTATAAAGTAATACCGTAATATGTCGGAAAGAAAATAAATCCTGTATATGTTGTTTTGCATAGACAGGGGCTGCGGCTTAAAGGCGTATTTGCCTCCCGCCACACACTCACGAAGAAAAGATGTGCCGCCCTTGTCCGTAACGCTGCGGGCGTTTTTAGCGCCCATGCTGTCCCCGTTGTTTATGTAGCGGGGATCGGCATCTTTATTTATTGTTCCTACGGGTCTTACGGTTACGGCTATCATCTGGAGTAATAAAATGAAAACAGGTTTTGCGCCATCAACCCATCCGTATCAAATGAAAGTATGGCGTTCATCCTGGACTTGATCTGTGCTTTTTCATTTTCAAATACCCTCCGTGCCGCCAGCCCCCTGCATTTGTCGGATTGATATATCCAATCCCGCTTCCATGTCATGCTCTGTGATGGCGTATAAGCATCAGGGTAGGCATTGGAAAATCTCCAGCAGGCATAGTTAATGCACGCTATCTCCTGCTCCTCCCGAATAATCATCCTTCCTGCACCATCGCGGTTTGCTTTTATGTAAGCAATGTCAAACTCCACCCCGTCTGAAACTTCATTGATGAAATACAATACCATGTCCTGCTGCATCGCTATGCTCCACAAAGAAGGATAACGCCTGGAACATCCGCATCGGTCAAAAAACGGTACATCTACAAAAGTTCCGTTGAACCATCCGCAAGCGCCTGTGAAAGCTATAATACGTATGGCATCGGAAGGAAGAACTATTTTGTTGTCCGACACTTTTACGCGACAGTTGGATATGACAATAGTTTCCTGCGACCCCAGCCTGCGCGCTGCATTGTCAATCAACTCCATAAGCCATATATCATGACGCGTGGTGTCGGCAAGACGCAACTCCTGCTTTACGGAAGCAAGTATTTGTTCAGACGATATAATGGCACTCGACTCCATGTTTCTTTGTGTTGTTTTTACTTTGTTTTTTTACCTGCGGCTCGTTGCCTTCTTTTGGTTTTTCACACTCAAAAAATTCGTATATTATTTCGTGAAGCAGCGTTGTAGCTGAAAATACATATCTCATAGCAGCTTTTTGTTTATTCGTGATGCCGTATTCATGGGCATGATAATTTTTTGCCTCGAATCGCTTATGGTGTCTGGCGGTGTTACCGCTTCTTCCCTCAGTTCGGAATCTTTGATGTAGGTAAGCATCAACTGAAAAAGGTCTTCGGACACAGGATACGGGTCTTTTTTTACATTGAATGAAGGGATGGCTGTCGGATCATCCCATACACCCCCAACAGCCAGGTGCCGTACCGGGGCAAAAGAATAAACCTCCATGTTCATCATTTCAATAAGAACAGCCATCTTGGGTGTCATGCGTGGATGGTTAAAGAAGTCATTAAGTTCAACCCTGTTTTTTATTATGCTGAAATTCTGTGATGCGTATGGGTTGAATCCATCTATGTCATTACTCGACCCTACAAAAATACATCCCGTTCTAAGGGAATCGCCATTGATAAATCCCGTTGGAAGCCTGAACCTTGTTATGCAGGCAGCCGACTGAAAGTATGTGTTGTATTTCGGATAATGATATTGAATAAGCGATGGATTCCACACTTTGTTTGTCTTGTAGTCGTTTCGCGCCACCACAGCCCGCGCCTTGTGAATCACAGACCATATAAACGGAATATCAAACTTCTGCTCATCCGTATATACACCTCCTCCTACCGAGCGTATTACTTCTTCCGTATATTCCTGTAATGTCATGGGTTTTCAATGTTTTCTTCTGTCATTCCCTGCACCAGCGCACCATCCCTTGAACTGAATCCAAAGTAACGGGCAGCCTCGATGGCAAGTTTTTCAATAAAATAAAACGGAAAATATCTTTCGTAGTCTATGGTGTTGTTTGCGGTGTTTATCCATACGGGTGGAATCTTGATATAATCCATCTTTATGGTTTCACATGGAACATCAGGAAGAACCTTAAACACAAGTTCGCCCTGTTGCAGAAAGGGTGTCGTAGGTGTCGGCCTTCCATAAACAGACCCCTTCTGGTCGGGGTGCTTGATCCTTAGCGGAGATGTAATGATTTCATATACAGTTCCTCCGCCTGAATACACTCCGTTTCCAACCACAGGAAACTCAAGGTTTTGGTCTGAATAAAGGGCGTATAAACGGTCATTGAGCTGCAAGAGGTAGCTGTCTGCATTGATGGATGTATTCCCTGCCGCACCCGAAATACGTATCAGGTCTTTGTCCCTCAACGGAGTACGCTCTGAAAATCCTATCCTAACAGGTGCGCTGTTGGTTGCTCCTGTAAGCACATAATACCGCTTCCACGCCAACGTACATTCAGCATATAGTAAATGAAGGTAGTCTGTATAGGCATTAGGTGTTTTAATCTCCCCCGTTCCGTTATAATATGCGCCCGATGGAGAAAAAGAAGCGGTGTATTCAAAAGATGTAGGGTTGATAACGGTGTTTATTGTTCCGCCAACCCCATTCAGATTGGGAATAGTTAATGTTCCGCCAATATTGTAAGGGGTAAATACATCTCCGGCTAAAAGATTATGCGGTAACTCCGTGATTACGGTTACAGAGTTGCCCACATAGGTAAGCGAAGAAACGGGAATGTTTTTATGGAAAACGGTGTTGTTGATTACATTCCTTACGGCATCAATAACGATAAGGTAAGAAAGTTCATCATAAGCATTTTGATTGTCAAGCCGTTGATTATAAATGGCTTGCAGCACATTAATATATGCTTTCTTAAAGCACCTGTCAGCCTTTACGGTGTCATAATACCCTGTATATGAGGCATCAAGCTCCTGTTGGAATAGTTTGTATAAATCCTGACCCGTTGTCATTTTTCAAATATTCAAAATAAAAAACGGGGATTCAACAACAGGATAAGGAAAGTTTTTTACACCCTGTGTTAGTTAATAAAATATTTACACTCTATGACTAACCAATGGTGTTTGCCCCCCTCATCTTCCGGAGCCTGCCCTTTCCAGCTTCACATTGGCTGTTCTAAACTGAGGCGCATCTTTCCCTTCTTGCACCCCCTGCCCGTTGGCAGGAACCCCCTGCCCGTTGGCAGGAACCCCCTGCCCGTTGGCAGGAATCCCCTGCCCGTTGGCAGATGATGCACCGGGATTTTCTAATTGCGCTTTGGTAGCCTCCATTAGCTGATTCCTTCGTTTTTCAATGTATTCTTTTTTTCTTGCAGGTGTTTTGTACTTGTTTACTTCATTAAATTCTTCCTGCATTCTGTTATAGTCCCAATGCGGGTTTTCGTCCAGCATCTTCTTCATTCCCGCCACCATCATTTTGGCATACAATGAGACGGACTCACGCTTCAACGACCTTAATTCTTCTATGGTCATGGTTTCGGTGATGTCTGTCCGCTTTGCAATATCCCGAAGGTAGTTTACAAGAATATCATATTCTTTTTTATCCGTTGCAGAAATATCAGGCATTGCGGATTCTTCAATAATATCATTGTTTTCCTTATATCCCTTCATACGCAATATTTCAGGTATGTCATCATCCACAACAAGGTCGTTTTCAATTACCAGCCTGTTGATGTACTGAAACATTTTCGCGTCATTGCCAAGCATCTTGATTACATCGGAAAATGATGCGCCTAAAAATGTCTTTTCAGACCAATATGTTCCGTCTTTCTTGCGCTCAATGATGGGCATGTCGTCTTTTGTACGTATGCAAATAGCCTTGCGAACAAGGGTTTGTATTCCGATAGTGCTGTTTTTGTTGTCGTATTCATCGGAGAAGTATTCAAGGTAGCTTCTCGGCTCTGACCCTTTCTTGGTGTTTATGGAATCGTATTTATCCCTTGAAACAGCAAGTCCTTTGGTGGGGTCGGCAAGTTCCATTAAAATGGTGCTGTGCGTCATTCCTTCGGGGTTACGACCGAAAAAATACATCACATCTTTCTTTTCCTGTATAGTCATGTTATTGACTATGTTGAGGTTGCGAATGAATTTTTTTAGGATATGCACGTTTCGGGTATGGTTGGCTGTCGAATCCACATAGTCAAACTGATGCACCACGCATTGCTTGCTCTCGTAAACAGGCATCCCGTTTTTATCATAATACATCACCACCATTACATCCGGGTGTCCCTTCAGCAGTTCTGCCTTGCGCTTCTGTATCATGTTTTCGGAATCGGCAGCATTGGGGTCAAACCGTATGATGAACGGGTTGCCTCCCTTTCGAAGGGTGATAATGTCAATTTCATCACCCGGCAGCATGTCCTTTTTAAGGATAAGGCGGTGGCTGTGCTTGGTTATTACATACAGGTCGCCTGATGAATCACGGAACTCCATGATTAAAATCCGCCTTGGAGATGAATCTCCATGACGTTGCGAAATTTCAATTTGTTTTATCATAGTCTTAAATTTTAGATGGTCTGTAAATAAAGGGCGGTGGTTAGCCGCCCGTTTGATTAAGCTACTGCCGCGATTTCAGGATCAGAGTAAGTAGAACCTCCGCTTGGGAATGATGCCACAAACTCATCAAGCCTTGTTATCAGGGTTGAATAGTTGGTTGCCGATTCAAGCAGCCACAAGTAGGTTATCCCAGCCTGCTGAACGCTCATGCTGTTGCTTACCCCGACCTTATCATCTGTTTCAAATGAATACAGGGTATAGGCAGCGCCTGTGATGAGGTCAGATGGAACGCCAAGAGCCTCCATTGCTGCCGGAACACCGCGTTTCATGATTCCTATGGGTGAAACAGCAAGCGTTACGGGAGATGAAAGCGAACTAAGGCTTGTCGCGCTTCCATAGATTACGGGAGACCCCGCATCCGCAGTAAGAATAAGGGTTGATGTTCCTGTTGCCGCAACGTGAAACATATTCTGAAGTGCAAAATACTCGTTTCTGAATTGGTTACACAGGGTAGTTGCCGTCAATGAACCCGTTGCAGGTGTATGCACCGAAATGAGAGACGATACATACTTGGGCGATGCGCCCCTTGCAGAGGGATTCCATTGCGTAAGATAAAAGCCATAGTCCACGTCATTCACAACCGTGCCGGGAGGGGTTACTGTAACCACCCCTGCCGTTTCAGATGTTATTGCCGTTTCCTTGCGTGTTGATCCACCGACAAGATTCTTGTACTTTCCAAGAATACTCTTGCCGATATATACAGTTTGGTTGTTTACCACCAAATCGGCTGCTGATGCAGCAATCGTGTTTAAAACAATGTGTCGGATTGAATTATAGTCCATAATAATTTTTTTTAAAAGTTTGAATGAATTAGCGTTTTTCCCAAAGGCCATGTCCAAGCGGAACCATGGATATTCCTGAATAATCGTAATATTCAACGGATGCCCCGGCAACAGAAGAACCGGCAATCTGGTATCCTTCTATTTCAGGAAGACCTGTTGAATCTGTATCCGAAATACCCACCATGCCAGGCACGCACCGGTATTGTGGCGTGTAGTCAGAAGACATGCTCATTGAGAAGTGAATCGGGTTGATAAGAGACCTCTGCATTCCATCAACGGTAATCTGTGACCTGTTGATGAAGTAAATGCTGTTTTTATTCCACGAAGGAAGGTTCACGGTATCATTAAGCATATTAAAGCTTGTGGCTACTTTTGCAGTGATTCCTGAAACCACAATCTCCCTGACATCCAATGAGATGCTTACGGTCTTGTCGTCTCTTTTGCCTCCGGCAAATGCAAGGGCTGCCTGTAATTCAGGTATCTTTTGAAGGTCGCGCAATCCATCTCTGCCGGGCAGCATCATGATGTCCTGGTCAAAGCCAGGGTTGTTATCGGCACAAGTGCCAAGAAGCTGCTCCAGATTCGCCATCGTGATGGGGGTTGTGGAGTTAATATAGTTTCCTGAACCATCAATAAGACGGTTGCGGATTCCATACGTTTTATTCATTTGTCCTTCAATCCCCTGCATTCCATATCCTCCTTTTCCGAAGAATTTTTTGAATACGGAATAAAATGCAACACGGTTAATCATGTCCATTTCGGCATTTTTAAAGCCATAAATTCGCTTTTCGCCATCCACGGTGGCTGCAAATCGAAAGGTTTTTTGTGATGCAGGAATCTGCTGTGTATCACGTGTTACTTCAAGGTAATCCTCCTGCATGTCCACATCTTCATAAAGCGATGTAGTGCCGGTAGAATTATCAATAGCGCCCAGCTTTCCAACAGCCCTAACTTCGGTATTTACAGCAAATTCGGAACTGAAAACCGATGGGTTGTTAAGGGGGGTGATTCGAATAGCTCCGGGAGACGATTCAACCACATACCCTTCTTTCATGTTGTCATCAAAGACTTTTTGTTCAATCCTGAAATTGCTGTATGTAGGATCATAAAAAGTAAGGCTTATAGAGCCATCGCCATTAAGGGTGCGTCCGTTTACAACGCCCTTTACAGCTTGACGGTTTTTGATGGCGGTCAGAAAACGTCCTTTGGGGTCTGCTGTCGGAAGCGATTTTCCAAACAACTCCCCTGTCATAATTTGCCTCCATGTTGAAATCCAGGCGTTCTGATAATTAATGAACTTTGGAGACCATGACTTGTAAAACAAGTAAGAGGAAATATATGAGTTAGTTACTAATGGATTTTGATTATTCATAATAAATGCGTTTTAGGTTAAAAAAAATATGATTAAACAAGCGGAATAACAAAGTGATGCAAAAGCAGTAAAATCCCGAAAAGCAATAATTTTATTGCAGGGGAATTAAATTTTCACTGATGTACTTGGCTTCTTCTTCGCTTCCTTTTTTAAATCTTGGCTGAATGTCTGGCACCCTGTTGTTAAAAGCAGAACCGGGTTTTGCCTCAGTCTGATCCGCAATTTCATGTGCGCCTTCTGAAAATGCGTTGGATTCTATGGAATCAAAAATATCTTCGTAATTTTCATATAGGAATGCCGATAAGAAAACACGGTCGGTATCAATAGTATGATCATCCCGCAGCGGAACCAATCCTTTTGAAATGGATTCCATTACCCTCTTCATGCGATCACCTGTGGCTTGTACCCCGAAAATTTCCTTGTTAATCCAGTTTTTCCCAATGTTCTGTATTTCAGCATTATAGGTGCTTACAAGTTTGGATTCATCGGTAGGTTCTGATAATTTGCCCAAAAAAGAAGATATTTTTTCATCCGATGAGGACTTGAGTTCCCTGTCAATCTCTAAAATCTCTTTTCTTTGCGCCACCACCGGCATATCCCTGAACTTATCCAGTTCGGATTCGATAGATGGACTTCCTTCAATGTAATCCGAATCTTCGTTGGACTTAATGCCCAACTGCTTCAACTTATAAACATATTTTTCTTCATCGCTCATGCGCCTGTAATCCGACCCGCGAACCTCGTCAAGTACATCAAAAATGTTTTTGTTGTTTTTTCTTGCCGTTATGATAGCCTGAACAGCCTTGTCGTTTTCATATTCCGAAAGTCTTTTTTCAAGCGCTTCTATTTCAGGCGATTTGGGTTCCTGATTCTTTTCTTCTGCGGATTCTTTTGGAGGGATTATACGCTCACGCCACTTTGATTTTGGCTTTGAATCACTTTGTGATTTGGAATCACTTTGTGATTTGGAATCACTTTGTGATTTGGAATCACTTTGTGCTTTGGAATCGCTTTGTGATTTGGAATCGGCATCCGTTTTTAAACCATCTGCCGACTTGGAAGTGTCAGCGCCTTTGGTGTTATCAGCACCTTTGGTGTTATCAGCACCTTTTAGTCTTCCTTCGGCATGGGAATCGCCTTCGGGGGAAACAACACGACCATCCGCCTCCGTCTGAAGTTTTTTAATGTCTGCCTCGGTAAGTTCGATAATATCTTGAAGAACAGGATCGGCCATAGATGTTTATGTAATGCAAAATTATATTTCTTTTATTAAATCCAACACGCCAGAATAAAAGTTTTCAACAACAAAATATTAATTATCGGTTTTTCACACTTGCTGCCCGATTCCTTGCTGCGCCACCTGATCAACTCCCTGTTCAGCCACCTGATCCGGCTGATCCGGCTGTTCTTTTAATGGGTTTGTTTTTGCCTGCTGATTCATCGCATCGTAAATAATGGCTTCATCTTCTCTGGACTTATCACCCGCCTTGACTTCTGTGTTTTTAACACTCCACGCCCCCGACAGGTTTTCTTTCAACAGTATCTTGTAAATCTCTCCCATTTGCTGCTGCAACAACGTCTGCTGATAGGTGAGCGCCTCAAACTGCTTGTTTTTCATGTCCATAAGCTGCTGTTGCTGCATCGCCTTCTCGGCTTCAGCCCTTAATTCATCAACATGCTTTTTAAGGTGTTGTATGCTTTCACCGTATGTCTTGGATTTCATAATAGACATTCCGTTGAGTATGGCCTGCGCTGCTGCAAGCGGGTTTTGTGAATTTTGAGCATACGCAAGAAGCAGCTGGTCGAGGATCGCTTTGTCGTTGGCATTAATGGAATCATCAACCTCAAAGTAAACAAACAGGTCTTCAAACCTGAAATCTTTGGTTACATTGTATACCTCCATCTGCTGGTTGCTTACCGGGACAATATATTCACCGGGCTTTGCAGCCCATACCAGCTTCTGCTTATTAGCCATATATTGAATCTTTTTTCTCCAATATTCCTGTATGCCCTCATAAAAAGAAAGCATGCCAAGCGAACTTTGCGCTATGGTGTTTTCCTGAACGCCTTTTCCTATAACACGCTGCTGCAACCCCAGCGCAGGAGCGGGAATGGATGTTATGTTTTCCATTTCGCGGATTTGTTCTTTCCTTAATTCAATATAAGACAGGATGTACTGGTTGTTGCTCATGTCGAATTTCTCCACATAATCTTTCAATGAACCGCTTTCATTTTCTTCTCCCGTAGGAGCTATGACGGTAATGCGAAACGACTTCAACTCATCTATGATCTTGTAAGGGGTTGATCCTTCCACTCCTTTTGCTCCTTTGAAGAAAAACACCGTCCCAAGGTCGTTGGCTGTGAGTTCCTGTATCTTATAAGCAAGCCTGTCCAGCTCGTCCTGGTTTTGCTTGAGCCTTGATACAAAGCTGCGCATATATCCTCCGATCTTGGACGGGCAGAAATAGAACATGGGAATCTGAGGCTTGTCTTTATCATAACCACGCACCTGGTAGGGTTCATATCCATATCGTACCGCATACCTGTTTCCGATGAGTTCACAGTAATGAACATACCATGTTTTTTTATCGCCTTCAATTTCATACCCATACGATTCACCGCCATTGTTTGAATATTTTTTTTCATATTCAATCATGCGGGTGCGCACCACCCCGTCCGCCCCCTTCTTCTGCGTGTAGGGGATGGATTCGGTGTCGAGCCAGAAAACAACAGCCCTGCTTACATATTTTTTATCATTATACCACCACTTAACATTCTGGAAGGGCGCATTGGCAGCATCGCAGAACTCCTCATACGAGTTATACTGGTTGGGCATCACCCCTGACGCCATGTTCTGTAATTCGCTGAGCTGGGATAATGAACAATAGTTGTCTCCCGTTGCAGCCCTGACGGCTTCGCATGCTTCTTCCATAGTCATCGGAACAACAAAGCCGCCAAAGGTTTGCCCCTCGCCATAACTCCCTGCCGATGAATAATCGAAAATACAGTTCCAGTTCGGTATTGTTTCATGCTTTACACATCCATTGTGTTCATATATGTAGGCGGCTGCAAGGTTGCCCTGCAATGCGTAAACCCCATCATCTTCAAATCCATATTCCAGGCTGTTCCTGTAAATAAGGCTTCGTGCCGTTATCGTTCCCGCATGCTCAAATTCGCTCCGTATTCTTTCCCTTATCTTTTCGATGTTTTCACTGTCGGAATAGTCCATGTCGCCAAACGGGGTGTACCGCGCTCCCGTGCCTTCCAATAGTTTGTTTATCGCTGCCGCATTTTCAAGTTTAAACAACGCATCTTTCTTGTTCCTCACCGCATAATCCGATATGCTTTCGCAATGCGTGCTTTTGTTAAGAGGTTTCAGCATCTGCCGTATGTTCCCCCTGATATGCTCAAAGAATGTGCGTATGTTTTGCCCGTTAATCCACACGGCAGGAATATCACCACCGCCAAAAGTCTTGGTCATGTAGTTAAAGGTTCTTGTGTCCTGATACCCGTACAGGTATTTCAGGCTGTCAAGCTGCTCGCCTACGATGGTGCGCCCCGGAATACCTGCAACAGATGACGGAACACGGTACGTGTTGTAATAATTATACACGATATACCGTGCGTAGTCCCTGAAATACTTTCCATTATAAGCAAACTTCTCTGCCTTGCTCATGCCTGTCTTCGGCTGTGAAGGTATTTTGTCTGTTGTTAATTGTCCGTTGATCATTTTCGTTTTACTTTAAACTTCGTTTTACTTTAAACTTCGTTTTACTTTAAACTTCGTTTTACTTTAAACTTCGTTTTAACTATTTTCACCTAAACCCTGTATGTACCGGGTTTTACTTTGAATGCCAGACCGTTTTCTGTCATGGTTGCTACGGGCGTATAGGTTGGCTTAGGCAATATTTTAGGCTTTGGCTTTTCTTCCCCTATGTCGGGCATCGTCTCAAAGATGCCAAGCCACGCATCCAGCAAATCGGTGTTTACTTCCGCCCCCGCCATCATCTGCTCTAAAAGCGGCATCATCTGAATGGAAGAAATGTATTTTTTAAGAAAGGCGTTGGCAAGCATGTACTGCGTATTCTTTACATCTTCACTCCGGTAATAAAACAGGTCTTTGGTATCCGTATATCCGTTTGTTCCGAAATTTTTCTTCTTGGCTATCAGCCCCGACAGGCCTTCTTTGATCAGTATCCGCGCAAGAAGCTCCCCGAATCCACCGTTGCGCTCCGCATTGATCTTTATCAGGCCGCCAAACCTGTTGTAATAATTCAGAATATCAATGGTTTTGTAAACGCTGGCATCAAGCCCCGCCCTGCCCGGATATTCTTCAAATGTTAATACAGGCATATAGGGATGTGTTGCCGGATCAATAAGTTTGGTAATGACAAAACCCAGCTTGCTGCGGTCTTTTTCTTTTTTTATTGCCGATGTGAGTTCGCTCGCCTGCACCCCGTCATAGTTGGCAATATACCGCACACCCTGCTTTGGAGGCTCAAGGATGCTTATTTCTTTTCCTTCCGTAAATTTATACTGATTGTTGATGAAAAACACCGATGAACACTTTTGAAGCGGAATGGCTTTCCTCTGCACCTCGGCAAACTGATCCCTGATGATGGCGGCAACAGGCTCCTCCCACCGGTCGGACACCACGTTGTCAAACAGGTCGTCCATCGTGCGCGGGTTTTCAAGTTTGAAGTTCCTGAAAGCCGATGAATCCGAACTTTTCAGTTTTTTTTCCGCCTCCTCCTCCCACCACTTCATCGCACCTTCTTTGTCGGAATGCCCGTTATTAAGATGGCAGTTGAACCCAAGCCAGAACGGAAGAAAAACCACCTTGACATCGTGGGTGTCCGCATCTTCTATAAACCTGCGCACCTCCTGAACATCAGATGATGTTACTTCACCACCCGAATTGTCGCCCGCCCCAATAGCCCCCCCAAGCATAATCAGCCCGCTTACCTTCCTTGTGTTGGCATCCCGCATCCTCGACACCAAAGCATCATATACCTCCTTCCTCCTTTTATGAACGCAAAACTCATCCACATAAGCAAAGTTAGCCCCTATGCCAGCAAAGTTCTGCGGACTTCTCGGCTTCTCGCTCGTCTCCCGGCAGTCTATGGTGCTTATAGCATCCGACATGGTTATGGGATTACGCATTTGCATGCGCATCCACATCCTCTGCGATGAAGCATTAAGAGTCTCGAAGTCCATGCTTCCCTTCCTCTTTCCATCTTTTATCCTTCGTATAATATGCTCATCGCACTTTTCCATCGGCTCAATGATCTTGTCATTGAATATCATGCCAAGTGTTTTTTGTGTGTGCGAGGTGAGCAGGCTGGTGCTGCCGGGCTTGGTTACTGCCGTATGCACAGCCTTGGATGCCCCAAACGTGCTTAACCCAACTCCTGTACCCTTGATGAACAGGATGGCCTTGCCCTCCCGCTCCGCATCACAGGCATTGTGGTGCATGATGAACTCCACATCGCGTATAAGAGGACGGGTAATGGCATCCCTGCCCTGCGTAACAACCCTGTGTTTTATATACTGCTGCTGCCAAAAAAAATACAACGACCCCGGTATCCCAGTCCCCGGCATGTACCCCACACCTTCGATCCATTTTTCATACTCGCCCCTCCAAAAACGATCTTCTTCCGATTTCGTCATGTTTTCGGGCGTGGGCGTAAAAACCCAAAATGGAGATTTTGATAAACTCATCTTTCAAATGCAAAATTGTGCAAACTTTCTTAATTTAACTAATTAAGAAACATCAAAATTTAATTTAACTTTGAAGCGGCTATTCCCGTCCCTATCCTTTTATGAAAGGTTCAGACAACTTCCCCCCTTTCCCGCCCTTTGTTCCCGAAGAGCCCGATAAGCCCGAAGCTAAAACATGGAAAATGCCCACCATGCTTGAGCTGAAAATAATGACCGATCCACAACTGCTTGAAATAGCAAAAAGCCGAAGGGAAATTAAGCAAATGCGCATTTACAGGAAATCCAATGCGCTTAACAAAATTTCCCAGAACAAAGCAAAAGCCATTGCCGCCATACAGGAAATAAGCGACCGGTATTACAAAAACTGGGAAACCCTGATGAATACCATCACCCGAAGGCGGTTCTTTGCCCGATGCCGCGACATGAAACTTATCATCGGTGATGTGAGGTATGACAAGTTCAGAAAAGGAGAATGCACTACCTTAGACCTTGAATACATAACAACAGCATCCCTGGTAACGCACCTGCCCGTCCCCACCCTCATTTACTGCGACCTTAAAGAGGTTATTGACCGTAAAATTATTGTCTTTGACAAATGTGAAGCCCATATCTCACCCGGATTCTTTACCGATGGCATCTTCTTTTACGCTCGCTATACACCGCACATCATCCCCATCGGAAACCCCTACTTTAAAGAATATGTGGATAAAGAAAATATTGATACCCGGTTTATTAAATTATGATTGTGAACTACCCACCCACGGCAGAGCCGATGGGATGGGCTTCAAGGGTCAACGCTCCAACTAATGTTGGCAACTTACCTTGATTTTTCCTATCCGTTCCAGATAAGATATTTCTTAATGCAA
>CAZEZE010000013.1:0-18142 GCA_964516445.1 uncultured Chitinophaga sp.
ATTGCTGCGTGCACGGCCTGATGGCGATTAAGGAATGCGGATATGAGGCCATTATGGTGAATTGTAACCCCGAGACCGTTTCCACCGACTTCGACATGGCCGACAAGCTCTATTTCGAACCGGTTTACTGGGAACATCTCTGGGAGATCATTGAACATGAAAAACCTGATGGGGTGATCGTACAACTGGGGGGTCAAACCGCCCTGAAACTGGCCGAGAAACTCCACCAGAAAGGAATAAAGATCATCGGTACTTCTTTCGACAGCCTGGATATTGCCGAGGACCGGGGCCGTTTCAGCGATATGCTGAAAAACCTTGACATTCCCTACCCGGAATACGGAACAGCCTGGTCGGTGGATGATGCTATTGCAGTTGCCAATAAAGTGGGCTACCCGGTATTGGTTCGTCCCTCCTATGTGCTTGGCGGGCAGCGCATGCGAATCGTACTTAATGATGAAGAAGTCGAAAAAGCTGTGGTCAGCCTGCTCAAGCATATTCCCGGTAACAAGATCCTCGTCGATCATTTCCTCGACCGCTGCCAGGAAGCGGAGATCGATGCCATTTGTGACGGGGAGAAATTCCATGTGATGGGTATCATGGAACATATTGAACCTGCCGGAATCCATTCCGGCGACAGCAACGCGGTGTTGCCCGCCTTCAATCTCTCCCCTTTGGAGATCCAGGACATGGTGGACTATGCCAAGAAGATCGCGCTGGAGCTGAATGTAAAGGGACTGATCAATATCCAGTTTGCGATTAAAGACACCAAAGTGTTTGTGATCGAGGCTAACCCGCGGGCTTCCCGTACAACCCCCTTTATTGCCAAAGCGTACAATAAGCCCTATCTTAATTATGCCACTAAAGTGATGCTCGGTGAAATGAAAGTGGCCGATATCCCCGAAGAAAAATTCCTCGATGGTTTTGCCATCAAGGAACCCGTTTTCAGCTTTAATAAGTTCCCTGGTGTGAGTAAGGAACTGGGACCTGAAATGAAAAGTACCGGCGAGGCGATCCGGTTTATTAAAAACCTGAGGGATCCCTATTTCCGGCAATTGTATAAAGACAGGAGCATGTACCTGAGCAAATAGATCCGCGCTGTACCGCAATGAAAAACCCATTACCTTTTGAGTAATGGGTTTTTGGTTTAATGGTAAATGGTTTATGAACCGGAGGCAGTTGGTTTTGGTGCGAAATATCGAAAGAATGTGATGACTGTTACCCAGTTATTTCAGGTTGTAAATTTATCCTCTGGCGTTAAATGGCCGGTTTCTATTTTCTCCTATAATTTGCTCTATTATTATGAATTTTTTTTATATTACAGTATTTATCAACCATTTAATATATTATTTTATTCCTGTAATTTGTTCTATTATGTTGATTTTTTATTTAATTGCAGGATAAAACAAACAGATCCTGAAAACCCCTTCTGATTTTCTCTGGCGGCTCATTCATTCCCTGGGCAGCGACGAAAAACTTTTTTTCAAAAGAAATTTCGTCACGGGCAGGTCTTCCTCCCAATACCTGTACACAAAACTGTTTGACGCAATCGCCTCCCAAAAAAAATACGATGAAGCGGTCCTTCTGAAAAAATTCGCCCCCTCCCTTCATAAAAAGAATATTGCTTTTCAGAAGCATTATCTCCAGCGACAGGTCTGTGATGCCCTGATCCGGTATGAAAGCCTGCAGGCTACAGAACAGGTGGATATTTACAGGCAGATCCAGTTGTTGCGGTTGTACCGGAAAAAAGGTCTGCTGGACGAAGCGCAGGTTATATGGGAAAAGGCAGTCAAACAAGCCCGGGCCTCTGAATCATTTGCCCTGCTCAACCTCTTGAAAACGGAATTTGAAAAAATGATCCTGTTCAGCAGCCTTCACACCAGTTATGATGAACTGCACAGCCTTTTCCGGAACAACCTGATCACCTATACCGAATATGCTGAAATGATCACGTTGCGGGATATTTATACGGAAACACTCCTGCTGAAAAGAAAGGCCCATTACGATATTGACGATGATCTTAAGAACAGGATCGTTCATTTACAGGGAAGGATCAGTAGTTGCACCCCCTATACAAAGAGCCGCTCTTTTTGGTACGGTCATTATTACCGGATGAGCATTGCCACCTTATTTTACCTGCAGGGCCGGATCGGTCATTCCCTGGAACTGTTGCAGGAAACATTTGACGAATGGAAAAAGAATTCCCGTTTCCTGGTCACACACGGGGAATACTATATAGAGCTCCTCTATATGATCAATTATGCCGGGATCCTTCACGGGTCTTATACCTATGTGAAAGCCGCTTTCCATGACCCGGTGAATGAAAGGATACGGGAGCCGGTGCAGCGGGCCAATTTCGAGGCCATCAAATACATGGCGCTGAATAAGATCTATAATAAGACCGCGCGGTATAATGATGTCGGTAAACTGGTGGTTCACATGAAAGACCAGTACATGAAATGGGAGCCCGTGCTGAATGCCGATCTTAACCGCACCGTAAACCTGTCGCTGGGTATCAGCTGTTTTGTTCTTGAACAGTATGATGACGCTCTATATTTCATTAAAAGAGGGATCACCTGGTTCAGGGAGGGCGCCAGGGACGAACACAGCGCACAAGCCCACCTCCTGCTGCTGATGATCAGTTTCAGCATCAACAACAGCCGTCTTTTTGACTCGGAATACCGTTCCGCCTATTCCTATTTCTATAAACGAAAAATGAAACACCCTTTTGAAACAGCGCTGGTACAATGCCTCCACCGGAGTTTTTACCTGAAGGATCATACCCAAAAAACAGCGGAGTTCAAAAAAACACTGGCCTTGTTTGAAAAGAACAAAGAGGATGTAGTGCAGCAAATGGCATTCAGCATTTTCAATTACCCCGGATGGCTGCAGAGCCGGATCCAGCGTATCAGCTACCGTCAATTTGTAGAGAGGTCTGTGAGATCCGGGGACAGGGAACCGGAATCTGCCTGAAATCATTCCGGTATAAAAAACAGTTTTCCCGGGAAAAAACCATGGGCCGGCCATCGGAAGCCGGGTAATTTTAAAAATGGGACCGGGTGCAGGATATTGGTGGAAAAGAACCCCCTTCGTGAAATTGCTGGTTTCACTTAGTGTTGGGATCATCCTTCAACGGTACGGGCAGTTTTCGGCAGCGCCTTTATGGCTGATACTGCTATCCGGAAGTATACTGCTGGGCTGTTTCTTTTTTCTACCATTCTTTAACCGCTATCAATACGCATTCTTTTCCGGTACGCTTGTCTTTATCGTATTTACAGCTTTTGGCGCACTGCTGACCCGGTACAAGGATATCCGCAACAACAAAAACTGGTTCGGTCATACATATACTGCTGATGCCGCGCTGATCGCGGAACCGGATGAACCGCTGACCGAAAAAGCCAGCTACTTTAAGGCCGTTGCCAATGCCAGGTTACTCTTTCATGAAGGCAGACCGGCACAGGTGAAAGGAAAGATCATTATTTATTTCAGCAAAGACAGTTCGGGATCTATACCGCTTATTCTTAAAGGAGCAAGAGGGCCAGGCACCCGAATACTTTTTAAAAAAACACTGCTTGAAATAAAGGGTTCCGGCAACCCCGGGGGGTTTGATTACGGAACCTATTGCTGGTACAAAGGAATCACCCACCAGGTATTCCTGAAGAAAGGGGAGTTTGAACTATTACCGGGAAAAAGACCCGGGCTATTACAAGGACTTCTCTACCGTTCACGCGAAAGGGTCCTCGACATCCTGAAAAAATATATTCCCGGAGAAAAAGAACCGGGGCTTGCGGAAGCCTTACTGATCGGTCATAAAGATGATCTTGACCCGGAACTTGTCAGATCTTACAGCAATACCGGCGTGGTGCATATCATCGCCATCAGCGGACTGCACCTCGGGTTAGTCTACTGGTTATTATCGCTGTTATTACAACCCTTTTCAAAAAGCAGCCGGACAAACTGGCTGCGTCCCTTTCTGATCATCGCCGGGCTTTGGGCATTTAGCTTCCTGGCAGGAGCACAGCCCTCCGTTCTTCGTTCAGCTTTGATGTTCACGTTTATAGTACTGGGCGAGTCGCTCAGCCGGAAAACGTCTGTTTATAATTCCATGGCGGCTTCCGCATTCCTGCTCTTATGTATCAATCCCTTCTGGCTATGGGACATCGGATTTCAGCTTTCCTATGCGGCTGTTATGAGCATCATTATTTTTATGCGTCCCATTTATAACTGGTTTTACTGTAAAAACAAAGTACTGGATCTGGCCTGGAAAATGAATGCGGTTACTCTTGCCGCGCAGGTACTCACCCTCCCCCTTTGCATTTATCATTTTCACCAGTTCCCTTCTTATTTCCTTTTGACCAATTTCCTGGCGGTTCCCTTATCCAGCATCATACTGCTTTCGGAAATTTTCCTTTGTGTTATTTCTTTTATTCCCGCAGCTGCAGGGCCGACCGGCCAGTTCATTTCCATGGCGATCGGCTGGATGAACAGGTTTGTGGAGAATACGGAAACCCTGCCCGGCTCCGTTTGGGATGGATTGCAATTTTCGCTTTTACAGGTTATTTTCCTGTTTTTGTTTATTGCCGGCATCAGTTACTGGTTGCTGGAAAGATCAAAGAAAGGATTGGCAGCGGGATTGCTGATGTTAACAGGTTTCCTGGTCCTGCGGTCGTTCTCCTTTATTCAGTGCGGGCGGCAGCAAATGATACTTGTATACAATATCCCGCATAAAAGGGCCGTGGATCTCATACAAGGCAGAAAATACATATTTACGGGCGACAGCGACCTGCTTGCTGATTCGTTCAACCGGAATTTCCACCTGCGTCCGGCCCGTACATTATTCCGCATCTCCCCTGCCGGAAATTTGATGGGGCTATTACAGGATAAAAATTATATCCATTTCGGGAGCAAGAAAATACTACTTATAGATGAGACAATTTCGTTTGCCCGGGCTTCAGCAAAACAAACGGTTGACCTGCTCATCATTTCCCGTAACCCCAAACTCTATATCAAAAAACTGGCCGCATCGTTCTCTCTCAAACAGGTTGTATTTGACAGTTCAACCCCGGTATGGAAAGTAAATTTCTGGAAAAAAGACTGCGATTCATTGCGGATCCCCTGGTACGATGTGAGGGAGAAAGGCGCTTTTGTGATGAGGTTCCGGTAACCTACCTTTGCGGCCTGCCTGCCTTTCAACCCCTACATTTTATGAACAAGAAGATCCGGTCTGCACTCATTTCTGTTTTTTATAAAGATGGTCTGGAGTCCATTGTAAAATTATTGACGGAACTCGGTGTTACCATTTATTCTACCGGTGGCACACAGTCCTTCCTGGAGAAACGGGGTGCGAAAGTGACCCCCGTGGAAGCACTCACAACCTATCCTTCCATTCTCGGCGGAAGAGTAAAGACCCTCCACCCGGCCGTATTCGGCGGCATACTCGGGAAAAGGGATGACAGCAACCACCTTCAGGAAATGAAGCAATTCAGCATCCCGGAGATCGACCTGGTGATCGTGGACCTCTACCCTTTTGAAGAAACGGTTGCCTCCACGAATGATGAAACAGCGATCATTGAAAAAATAGATATCGGCGGTCCATCAATGATCAGGGGGGCGGCCAAGAATCATAAAGATGTGGCGGTTGTGGCAAACAAAAATGATTACCCGCTGCTGGAACAATTGCTGAGAGAACAAAACGGCGAAACCACTATCGGACAACGGCGGATGCTGGCCATCAGGGCATTCGATGTTTGCACAGCCTATGATACGGCCATTTCCAATTATTTTCACCAAACATCTTTCCCCACACCTTTCAATAAAGAAGAAAAAATTCTACGTTACGGCGAGAATCCTCACCAGCAGGCCGTTTTTTACGGTAACCTGGATGCGTTGTTTGAACAATTGAACGGCAAAGAACTTTCTTATAATAACCTGGTGGATGTGGATGCCGCATGGCAGCTGATAATGGAATTCAACAGCACAACTTTCGCCATCATCAAACATACCAACGTATGCGGCGCGGCGCAACGCCCGGCTGTAAAAGAAAGCTGGGAAGCCGCACTGGCCGGAGACCCGGAAAGCGCTTTTGGAGGGGTCCTGGTTTGTAACGGCACCATTGACAAAGCAACGGCAGAAGCGATCAATGAGATCTTCTTTGAAGTGCTGATAGCACCTTCCTATGATGAGGATGCGCTGGCGATACTGCGGTCAAAAAAGAACAGGATCCTGTTAAGGAACAAGGCACAAGGCACAAGCATGCCCTCCGTAGCCTTGGCGAAGGAGGGGCACAAGGAACAAGGCACAAGGGCGATGATGTACCGTTCTGTTCTGAACGGTGTGCTGGCACAGGAAACCGATGAAGGAAACTATATGGAATGGAAGGAGAGCGGAGGTCGTGAGAGCACTCCTGCCGAAAAAGCGGACCTGGATTTTGCGAACCTGGTCTGCAAGCACCTGAAATCAAATGCCATCGCCCTTGTAAAAAACCAACAACTGGTCGGAAAAGGATGCGGGCAAACCAGCCGGATCGATTCACTCCGGCAGGCAGTGGAGAAAGCCAGACAGTTCGGTTTTGACCTGCGCGGCGCCGTTATGGCCAGCGATGCCTTCTTTCCGTTTGATGATTGCGTGAAGCTGGGACACCATGCCGGTATTACAGCATTCATCCAGCCGGGCGGTTCGATCAGGGATAAGGATTCGATCGAATATTGCAAGGCGCATCAACTGGCGCTTGTCATCACCGGAATGCGGCACTTCAAACATTAATGAACCTTTTTGATTTTCATAAGACCCTACTTACAACCTCGGCTGATTACCTGAAGAGATTATCGGCCTTCAATCCCCTTACGATCCGCAAAAAAGGAACGAGGGCCAAAGCGATATTTGCGCTGGCACTGGTGTGCATTCTCTGGGGTACAACCTGGATCGCTTCCAAGGAAGGTGTGCGGCGAATGCCTGCCCTTCAACTGGCCGGTATCCGGCAACTGATCGCCGGCATCTTATATGTCGGATTCTTCCTTTACAAAAAATGGTCCCTCCCAAAAGGAAAAGAATGGATCCCGGTTCTCGTGCTGAGTTTTTTGAATTTTATTATGAGCAATGGACTAAGTACATGGGGGGTGAAATATATTTCCGCCGGTCTTGGTTCCATTATGGGCGCCATCTTCCCTTTATGGCTGGTAGTGATCGGTCTTTTTGTGTCCAAAGAAAAATTACCCCGTAATGCGCTACTGGGATTATTGCTCGGTTTCAGCGGTGTCTGTATCATCTTTTATGATCACCTGGGTGATTTTCTGAACCCTGATTTCCTGAAAGGGATCATCCTTTCCCTGATCGCCACCTGGACCTGGGCCTTTGCCACTTTATACACCAAACAACAGGCGGTGAACTTCAACCCTTATTTCAGCCTGGGATTACAAATGATGATCGCAGGTACCTGCCTGACGGGCTTTACGGCTGCGAACGGAACGGCGGTTTCACTCAGTGCCATTCCGTGGCAATCCTGGGCCTCTATCGCCTACCTGGTCATCTTTGGTTCGATGATCGCCTTCATCTGTTACCTCTACGCGCTGCAAAACCTGCCCACCGAACAGGCTTCCATCTACGCCTATATCAACCCGATCGTTGCAGTGCTTTGTGGCTGGGCCTTTTTTGGAGAGAAGGTTACCATTTATATTACCATGGGGGGACTGGTCACCCTGCTGGGTGTTTATCTTGTCAACAGGGCCTTTAAGGCGGTACCCGCCCCGGAACAACCGGAGGCGGAAGGTGTTTAGGCCATCACCTCCTTCACAAAACGCGTATATACTTCCCTCCACCCGGAAAATAATGTATCCGTTCCAAGGAATGTATTATGCCAGATGGTGATCATCACGCCCTTCACTTTTTTTACAGCCTGAAAATAATGAAGCATCTCTTCCAGCGCCTGCTCCGGGGTGGAGCGCTGTTCAAAAAAAGAATTGGCCTCCATATAACAAAAAGGGTAGAGCAATAGCGATGTAGCCTGATCCTTTTCGAGGTCATACCAGTAAAAAGGGGAAGCGACCGAGGCCCTGAAACCATTGATGCTGCCATAGCCCATTGAATAGTCTTCATGGATCCCGGCATCCAGCAAGTGCCGGAATGTTTCCGGCAAGCTAAATCGTATGAAATGCTGGCGTGACGCTATTACCTTTTTCTTCGTGATCATTTCAATGTTCTCCTTTTCTTCCCGGATCAGCGCGGGATCATCCCCGCTTTGCCAGGAAGGATGAACGCCAACACTGTATTTTTCAGCATGCAGCCGGATCAATGTCTGCAAGGCCGTTTCGGCAGGCAGGATGTTCCTGTCATATTTCCCGGTGCGTTTCGCTACCAGGAAAAAAAACCGGGGCTCAACAGCATAAGGACGATGCAGGTCATCGATCCAGGCATAGGAATCAAAAGGATCGGGTTCCCGGTTGTTCAGGACACTGCGTCGTTGCCGGAATCTGCCGAACCGGCCCGTCACGAGATCCCTGGTCGCGGCACCCGCGCTTCTCCACCATTGCTTATGTTTGAACGACCAGGCTTCATCGATATCATAGGTCGGGAGAAAGATAAATGACATGTGGCGAGAGGCGAGTGAGATCGTTTTTTGTTTAAACGCTTTTTCCAACTCAATAATCCATTCATTAACCAGGGGTCTGTTCAAAAACCCTTCACGGAATGCCAGGGAGTTTTCATGCGCATAACGTCCATACTGATCCTTTGTGTGCGGCAGGTATTCTTCGTAACGGCTAAGCAGGTAAAAAGCAGCGGCAAAAATGTCAAAACCCAGGTCGCCTCCCGTTTTAAAAAATACAATGTGGTTATTCCGTTCAAAACAATCCGCAGCCTGCTCCTTTATACCGTTTTCAAAAAGGAGCGTATGCGGTACAATCCAGATCTCTTCCGGGGTGATCGGGGCAGAACTGTAATTGATACGCGGACCTTCAGCGGCCATGAATTCCTCCTGCCTGCCGGTAAGACGAGCTGGCTGTCCTGTAAGTTCGTGGCTGATAAAATCAGCGATATAGCTGAGGCGATGGGTTATGGTGGGACTGTAAATGATCATTTATATTTCTCCCGCCAGAGCTGGTTGAATGATTTTTTCGGGAATTCCATTTTACTCCTGTGTGTGGCCCAGCCTTTGACAAGTGTATTGACGATCCAGCTTTTTGTACTCCCCCCCGCGCTGTTCATCCATTTACGGTGCAGCATTCCCTGTTTCCACATTTTCCAGGCGATCCTTTCAGAGAAGGGGCTATGTCCCTCTTCAACGGCCTCATGCCTGTTCTCCAGGAGCAACTCATGTAGGTTGATCCTGACGGCACATACTTCCGTGCAATTGCCGCAAAGAGAGGAGGCATAGCTCAGGTGTTTCCATTCACCCATTTCTTTCAGGTGGGGTGTGATCACGGAGCCGATCGGTCCGCTGTATGTGGCCGCGTATGCATGCCCGCCGATATTCTTATAGACGGGACAGGCATTCAGGCAGGCCCCGCAGCGGATGCAATACAAACTTTCCCGCTGTTTTTCGTTGGCGAGGATATTGGTGCGGCCATTGTCAAGCAATATGACATACATATCGGCGGGGCCGTCCGTTTCATTGCTCTTTCGCGGGCCGGTGACAATTGTATTGTACACGGTCACTTTCTGCCCTGTGCCAAAAGTGGCAAGCAGCGGCCAGAACAACCCCAGGTCGGTCATGGTCGGGATCACTTTCTCAATTCCTGCGATCACGATATGCGTTTGGGGCATTGAGCAGCTCAGCCGGGCATTCCCTTCATTTTCAGTGATGGCTATCCCGCCGATATCCGCGATGATGAAATTGGCGCCGGTCACCCCTATTTCTGCCTGTACATATTTTTCTCTCAGAACTTTCCTGGCAGTGAGTGTCAGTTGTTCGGGAGTGGCTTTCGGATCGGTACCGAGTTTTTCAGCGAAAAGCCTGGCCACGTCTTCCTTGCTTTTGTGCATGGCGGGTGTAACGATATGATAAGGAGGTTCGCCGTCGAGTTGCTGTATGTATTCCCCCAGGTCGGTTTCCACACTTTCAATACCATTCTTTTCCAGGAAATCATTAAGGTGAATCTCTTCGGTCACCATGCTCTTGCTTTTCACAAGTGTCCTGCAGTTTTTTTCATCACAGATCTTTTTGATGGCATCCAGGGCTTGCTGCGCATCATCCGCCCAGATCACTTTGGCACCCCGCCTGCTGATGACTGCCTCGAATAGTTCCAGTTGCTTGTCCAGTGTTTCAATCGCTTTCCACTTCAGGTTCTTCGCCCTTTCCCTTGCCAGGTTGATATCCGCAAACTGCTCCTTTCCTTTCGGTACCACAGCGTTATACTTCCCGATATTGAAATTGATCTTCCGGCGGTGTTCCTTGTCGGCGGCTTTCACCGTGCTTTTGGCAATAAAATCGGATGCGGTTTCTTTCATTGGGATGCTGCTTCTTTTTTTCCGGCCTTCATTTTTGCCGCCTTTTCCAGGGCATTGTAAAACCCTTCTCCGTATTTCCTTACCAGGGGTTCCTTCAGGAATTCATACGTGGGGATCCTTAATTTTTTTCCCAGCGCACAGGCCGGGTTACACAATTTTTCCCTCGGCTCATAGTTCATACGGTCGTACCCGCCTTTCTTTCCTTTATTGATGATGATGGGAAAGAGGTGACAACTGACAGGTTTCTTCCAGGGGATGACCCCGTCAGAATAAGCCTGTTCAAATGCACATTTGATGATCCCTGTCTCATCCCGGCTGCCATATACGCATATTTCCCTGTCATCACCAAGGGTAGGCGTCACCCAGCCGAATTCTTTGTTGTAAACGTATTTCCCTTTTTTTTCTATTTCCATGATCCCTGCTTCGGTGAGATAGGGTTTCACCTTTTCATACATTTCCAGGATGATGTCCAGTTCTTTTTCATCGAGCGGGGCGCCGGCATCCCCTTCCTCGCAGCAACCTCCCCGGCATTTGTCGAGGTCGCACACGAACTGGGTTTCCACTACGTCATCGCTGATGATGATATTGTCTACTACTATCAAATGGCTGAGTTTGCCGCAAAGGTAAGCCCTGTATCACAGATCAGTCCTTCCGTTACGCCTGAATATTTTGTTTTTGATATGATGCCCGGCGGCTGTGAGCCGGTTATGAGAGGTGAGATAGTGCATCACCTTATGTTCCATCCAGTGGTGAAGCGGTACCAGCAGTGCAGCCAGGGCGATCATAAAGGCAAGGTCCTTCCAGGGTTCGCCATGCGTGATGGCGTGAATGTTCTTTTTGAACACCAGGAAGATAAATTCAAACAACATAAGGAAAACAAAGAACCCTATGGCCCTGATCAAGCCCGCCGGCACCTTAAACATACCCAGTACCACCAGCGCCACAAACAATATCACGATCCCCAGCGTGATCGCCATGTACTGAATATTGTTCTTCCGGCGCTCGTTCTCCTCCTTCTCCCGCAGGATCCTTTCCTGCCGGAGTTGTTCATCCGCCGCTTCCACCTGTGCCAGTTCTTTTTCCTTGTTCAGTTTCTCAATACTGTCCTTGTACTGGTAATAGATGCCATTATAGATGCTGGCCTGTTTATAATCGCCTTTTATCTCATAGAGGCTGTCCAGTTGTTTGGCCGCATTCCGGGTCACTTCCAGCATCCCGTTCTTATCCCCTCCCTCTTTTGCCTTCCGGTAATAATCGATGGCCTTTCCGGACTCGCCTGCTTTCTTATAGAAGCGCGCCAGGTCGAGGTAAAAGGACAGCCGGTTGTTCTCATTCATGGTCTGTTCAAAATAAGGGAGCGCTCTTGCATAATGAAACCGGGCAGAATCAATCTGGTTCATTTCCGTATAAATATAAGCATAGGCCTGGTTGATCACACCCCCCATTCCCAGTTTACCCAGGTAATTCTGAAGCGCCTGCCCGTCTGGTGATTCGAGATAGTTCTTCGCTTTCAATGGCTGATCCAGCCGCAGGTACTGGTTGAGCAAGCTGATATAACCCGGGACTTTAAGCGTGGAGAATTTCAGAGAATCCGCCATCCGGATCGATCGTTCATAATAACTGATGGCAAGTTCATAATTCTTTTTGGCGGAGAACAGGTTGCCGAGAGCATTGATATCGATACAACGCTGGTAAGGGGTCCGTTTATCATGCAGGTTATCCAGTTCATTATAGGCCAGGGTGTAGTAATCGATCGCTTTGTCGTAATCTTCAATACGGCTATAAAAAGCAGACAGCCGCAGGTAACTGTTCCGCAACAGCATTGCCTTCCTGTTTTTCAGAGCGGGTTTGTCGGCCTTTATTTCTTCCGCGAGCCGGCGGGCAGTATAATAATGACGAAGCGCCAGGGTTTTATCATTCGAGGCCAGGTATACATTGCCAAAAGTAATATTACCTTCCACCGTAAGGCTGTCATCGGTGAGTGTGCTGATGCGGGAAAAGGCCTCGGAGATGAATTTGAAAGCTTTCTCCCTGTCGGGAACAGAAAGGTACATTTCAGTAAGCTGTAACTGGGCTGCGGCGATCTCATTTTCCATTCTTTCCTGCCGGGCAATGGAAAGGGCCTTCTCAAAAAACCCGATCGCTTTTTCGCAATAGCTCTTTTGACCCCGCATATAACTGTTCCGGAACCCGTTTGACATATAGGAAAAGACCATCAGCTTGCGGTCCCTGGATTCTTCAGCCAGCGCTATAAGCTGCTGCCCGTATTTCTCCGCTTCCGCCTGGTTCACGTTCATCAATGTACGGGAAAGATTATCCAGCCACCAGGCTTTTTCCTTTGTGGTTCCGGCTTCCGCCAATCCAAGTTTGATCGAATCCACGGCTGCGGCTTCCTGGGAACGGCCGTTTGAAACGGTCAGAACAAGGAGAAGAAATAAGGTCAGTTTGGGGAGAAGACGCATAGGTTTAATTGTGTTCTGAAATTAGCAACAATTCCGTTTACGGATGAAATTCCTTTAACAAACTTGTAACAGCAGGGCCTTATGGATAGGTTCCGGCAGCGGCATCTCCGTGATATCACAACCAGCTGTATGCAAAACACAAGAATCAGCACCCTTCGCCATTCGGCAACAATGATCTTCCGGATGTTGTTCTGGATCCCGGTAGCCGGGTTCAGTTTACTCCTGATCTATAATACCATCCCCTATTTCTCTTTCAGCAAGGATTTCTCCTTTATCGAGGAAAGAAGTCTCCTTTTCAGCAGCGAACTTTACAATACCAGTTTTTACATTCATATAGCAGCCGGCGCACTGTGCATCGGCGCCGCCCTCATCCAGTTCTCCCGTTATATACTGAAAAAGTCGAAGGCCATCCACCGGATCTCCGGTAAGATCTATGTTTTCGTCGTTCTCTTTCTCGGGGCACCTACCGGTCTGTACATGTCCTTTTTTGCAAAGGGAAGTATCTGGGAAAGGTCCCTGTTCATGTTCATGGCCGCCTGGTGGTTCGTGACCACGCTGTATGGGTTGAGCACGATCCACAAAAGGAATGTGATCGCGCATAAGATCTGGATGATGCGGAGTTATTCCATGGCCATGACAGCCGTGACCTTCCGGGTTTATCATATCCTTTTTTTCCTCCTGGGTTGGGGACACCTGGAAAATTATGAGCTGTCGCTGTGGATCAGTGTGATCGGTAACATGCTCTTCGCTGAATGGATCGTTTACCGTCAAAGTAAAAATTATCTAAGGTCATTTGCGACCTGATAACCGGATACATCTCTTTAATAAACGTTTAAAAAACAACAACCATGAAATCAATCTTGTACGCCGGCGCCGCGTTAATGATAGGTGCCAGTATTTACGGGTTTGTGGATTACAGACACACCCATAAAAAGAAAGGGTTTAAGGAAATGTATGCCGAAAAAAAGACAGAAGCTCCTGTTGCTGTTGCCACAACGGATGAGCCTGTGACCAGCAAGGAGATCGCGGTTACTGAAAAAACAAAACCGGCTGTAAGTAAAAAGATGGTGGCTGTGAAGGCGAAGGAAGCGGATCCCGTTCAGCCGATCGCCGGTGAAGAAAAACTGGTAACGGAGAAAAAAGCATTCGGTGATGCGCCGGCCGTTACCGTTGAACCTTCCCAAGAAAGCAGTGCGCTGAAAACCGTGAAAAAGAAAAGAAAACTGAAAAAGGAATTATTCAGCCGTGCCCCGCTCCGCGATGAGGAAGAAGTGCTGATTGAGTCCGTTAAGGAAAAAGTGAAGAAAACAGAAAGTAAGGAATTATAACGTACCTGGAACCTTATCCTCAACCCCGGTATGCTTCAGCGAAAGGAGTATCACCGGGGTTTATCATTTCGCTTCTGGAACATTGTCGGTCCATTGCAGCGTATTGATAAGATGAAGGAGGTCCTTTTTCAGGAAATCATTAACGATACCGAGTGAATCGGCATTGGGTGCCGCGTCAAAATAAAGAGCCCCGCGCAGAAAATGACGCGTGGAGTCAGTAAGGAAGAACTGGTTGGCGGTCGCGGTATTGCCTCCCAATGAAAAATAAATGCCTTCCACGCCGTTGGGAGTATGCAGCAGGCTGTCGTGGATGCCTGTGGCCATGTTCACATGTTGTTTATATGCCATCTTAAATCCGTCCCGCACCAGGGAATCAAAATTGTTTTGTGCATTGATGGGTTTATAACTGACATGGATCCGCCCGTCGAATCGTGGAATATTGATATTAATCCACCAGTCGCCGGCCCTGTCGTCAAAGAACGTGGTGTCCTTCACAATGTTGGCATAAACCGGGTATTCGAAAGTATAAGGATAGCCCGCCTGCCGGAAAGCCTGGTATCGCTTTTCCGGGAAATCAATTTTAAAATACCCTTTCTTTTTGCCGGTCGTATACCCGCTGTTGCAGGCCGCCAGCAACAGGCAACCGGCAACGACCGGGATAATAAAGTGATTGACGGTTTTTTGTATCGTTCCTTTCATACACATATTATTCCCCTATTATGTTGATCGTCACTTTAACGAGCAGTACCCGGTTGGCATCCGCCTGCTGTACTGTAAATTCAAAATCACCGGAGGTGACCTTACTGTTCACCGCGGGAAATTCACCCGCGAGTTCGAGTACAAGTCCCGCCAGCGATTCGCTTTCACCCCTTACTTCGTCGAAGGTGTCCATCGGCAGCTTCATTACTTTGCACATATCGTGTATCATGGTCTTGCCTTCAAACAGGTAATTATTCTCATCCAGTTGCCTGTTACCGCTTTCTTCCTCGTCAAATTCGTCCCGGATATCGCCGATCACTTCTTCCAGGATATCTTCCATGGTAACGATGCCGCTGGTGCCGCCGAATTCGTCGACCACCACGGCAAAATGGATTCGTTTCTGCTGGAACTCTTTCAGCAGGTCCTCGATCAGTTTATGTTCCGGTACAAAATAAGGCTGGCGCATGAGCTGGTGCCAGTTGAAATCATCCTCTTCGTTCAGGTAAGGGATCAGGTCCTTGGTATTGATGATACCGGCCACTTCATCCAGGCTGTTCCTGTACATTACCGGTAAACGCGAATAGTGCAGTTCTTCCGCCCGGTGCAGCACTTCACTGAAAGTGGACTGGTAATCCACCCCGCTTACCTCGAGCCGGCTGCGCATGACCTGTTTGACGGTGATGTTCCCGAATTTCACAATGCCCTTCATGATATTTTTTTCTGCCGGGGAAGCTTCTTCGTCCGTTTTAATATCAATGGCGGCGTCCAGTTCCTGCATGGTCATTGCTTCTGTGCGGTCGGCCCCGGTTCTTTTGCCGATATTATCGGCCAGTGAAACAACCCACCTGCTGATCCGTCGCAGGAGCAGGTGAAGGGCCTCGATGACATAGGAAGATCCGTAGGCAAAGCGGAGTGTATTTTGAGTAGCCCACACTTTGGGTAGAATTTTTCCGAAGAATACCAGGACAAAAGCGATGACCAGCACTTTGATAAGAAGGGTAAGGATAGTGCCAAGTTTGTCCGGTGAAAAGTACTGGTTGATCAGGAAGTTGGCCAGCACGATAATACTGATATTCACAAAAGTGCCGGCTATCAGCAGGGAAGCATATACTTCCTTTGGCTCTTCCAGCAGGTTCACGATGCGTTTGGCCGATGCATGTTGTTTTGTTTTCAGCATGTTTACATCCTTACTGTTGAGAGAATAAAGGGCGACTTCGGCGCCCGAGATCGTGAAGATCAGCATGAGCATCAGTACCAGCGCCACAGCCACATAGGTGGTACCCTGCGGGAAAGCAGCGAGCAATACATATATAAGATCGCCGGATATAAAACCTGTTACCGGTAATGGGTCCAAAGCATGGGTTTTTTATTAATAAAAAGGCGGTACTGCAGCCCGCCCGGAGGCCCGTATGGCAGGCCCTTCCCTGATTGCAAAGGTACCTCTTTTAACGGGTGATTAAAAAGGGAGGGATTCAGAAGGATCACCCAGTGTCAGATCGCTTCCGCCCATTCCTTCTATCCCGCCTTCGCCGGTTGAAGGATGCGCACCGCTGTCCGCTCTTTTGTCGAGCATAATGAGATTATCACCTACTACTTCGGTGGCAAATTTCCGGTGACCGTCCTTATCATCCCAGCTGCGGGTACGAAGGCGGCCTTCGATATATACCAGGCTGCTTTTGTGGAGGTATTTCTGGGCCAGTTCGGCCAGTCCTCTCCAGAGCACAACGGTATGCCATTCGGTTTGGGATACCAGTTTGCCGGTCCGGTCCTTGAATGTTTCGGTGGTGGCAAGCGGGAATTTGGCCACAGCAATATTTCCTTCCAGGTGCTGTACCTCGGGATCCTTGCCGAGATTGCCAATCAGCATTACTCTGTTCACGCCTCTCATACATTTATTCTTTAAGTGAATGAATTCGTCTAAGGGCTGGAATGCTTCTTAAAGTTAGAATATTTTTGAGAGGAAAGTCTAAAAAAAGCCTGAAACCCGGCAGGCAACTCAACGCCATTAAAGTTTACCGGTATTCTCTTTTACGTGATGATGGATGAAACGGGGAAATGCAAACCTGCCGGTACCGGAAGCCGTTGTCCATGTCCAGTCTTTGCCTGGAAGTTTTTTCCGGAGCCTGATCCTTATAAACCGACCCTGTATCAACTGGTGCGATAGTTGCTGCTTCTGCAAAGAAGATGAATGCAGGACTTCGTACTTCTTTTTTTCCAGCCATTTATTTTTTTCTCCCTGCAACAGGATTTTCTTTAAAGCTGTTTGTTTTCCCGTTTCGATCAACGGGAACTCATATAAGCCCTTCCAGATATCCTTCGTTGTTCGCTGCCGGATGGCCACCGTTTTTTTATACTCCAGTACCAGGTAGTAAAACCATCTTTTGCGTATGGTGATCTTCTTTTCCTTTACCGGAAGTTCATCCACATTGTTCTGAATAAACGCTGAACAGTGCTTTCTGAATATACAGGTCGTACAAAGCGGCGCTGAAGGTTTACATACCGTTGCCCCAAAATCCATGATGGCCTGGTTATACAGACCCGGTTTTTTTTTATCCAGTAATTCACTGGCCAGTGCGTTGAACAATTTTTTGCCTTCTGTTGAATCAACAGGTGTCTTAATGCCAAATACCCTGGCCAGAACCCTGTATACGTTTCCGTCCAGCACAGCATACGGGAGGTTGAATGCAAAAGAGGAAATGGCGGCGGCCGTATAGGGCCCAACCCCTTTCAGCAAAAGAATATCATTATAAGTATCCGGGAATTTCCCTTTCAGTGTTTTGGCAATGTATTTAGCGGTGGCGATCAGGTTCCTGCACCTTGTATAGTAGCCAAGTCCTTCCCAAAGTTTGAACACTTTTGTTTCCGGCGCCCGGGCCAGCTGGTGCACATCGGGAAAGGTGCGGATGAACTTATTATAATAATCCATCCCCTGTTCCACCCTTGTCTGTTGCAGGATGATCTCACTCAGCCAGATCCGGTACGGGTCTTTTTCTCCTTTCCAGGGCATTTCCCTGTCATTTTGTTCCCGGTTCCATCTTATTAATAAGCGGCTAAATGCCGGTTTGGGTATGGTATGGCTCCTTTTTTTCATGTTTTTACCGGTCCTATAACGGCCGGAAAAGCTAAATATCCGTGTTTTCCAGTTCAGGAATTCACAACCGGTTAAAAAAATTATGCCTATTTAGTTGACTATCATATAATTTTGTTCTAAATTGG
>CAZEZE010000014.1:0-18105 GCA_964516445.1 uncultured Chitinophaga sp.
CGGTGTATTGACTAAAGTTTGTGGTAGAAGAAACGCAAGGCAACTGCCCAGCAACTGGAAAGTATTTCTGACCGAAACCGGCAATATGAGCCGATTCACGGGACGATTTTTCTCACAGGGATTCAAGCCCCGTTATGAGTTTGCCGAATTATTGCGGCAATGTTTTATCATCGGCTACAAATCACTGCCGCTGGTCGGTCTCACCGCTTTCATTATGGGATTGGTCCTGACCATGCAGTTGCGTCCCTCCCTGATCGATTACGGGGCTGAAAGGGAATTGCCCGCCATGGTCGGTATCGCGATCGTGAGAGAGATCGGCCCGGTGATCACAGCCCTGATATTCGCTGGTAAGATAGGTAGCAGTATCGGTGCCGAACTGGGTAGCATGAAGGTGACAGAACAGATCGATGCGATGGAAGTGAGCGGAACGAATCCCTTCAAATACCTGGTGGTGACAAGGGTAATGGCCGCCACTGTGATGCTCCCGGTACTGGTGATACTGGGAGATGCCATTGGCGTTTTCGGATCCTTCCTGGGTGTGAATATCCGGGGTACTACCAGTTTCAGTCTTTTTTTCAAACAGGTATTTGATGCACTTTCTTTTGATGATTTTATCCCGGCATTTATCAAGTCCTATTTCTTTGGTTTCGCGGTGGGGATCGTGGGTTGTTATAAGGGTTTTAATTCGAGCAAGGGCACCGAAGGCGTGGGGCGTTCTGCCAACTCGGCCGTAGTGGTTAGTTCGGTATTGATATTTATCATTGACCTGCTGGCCGTGCAGATCACGGATATGCTGGGTCTTAATTAAGAGGTATGACGAATGAGCAGGCTATACAGGAGATGATCAGATTCGCAGATGAGGAGGAGGATGTGATGGTGATCGAACATTTGTACAAATCATTCGGCGATAATCATGTGCTTTCCGATTTCAGCCTTCGTTTGCTGAAGGGAGAGAATGTGGCGGTACTGGGCAAGTCAGGTTCCGGAAAATCCGTGCTGATCAAATGCATCATCGGACTTATGGAGCCGGACGAAGGCAGGATCAATGTACTGGGACAGGATATTGCTGACCTGAATCATCATGAAATGGATGAGATCAGGACAAAAGTGGGTTTTCTATTCCAGAGCAACGCGCTGTATGATTCGATGACGGTGCGGGAAAACCTGGAATTCCCGTTGCGCAGGCACTCGATCAAACTCAGTGCCGGGGAAAGAGATAACAAAGTGATGGGAGTATTGAAGAACGTGGGTCTGGCCCATACCGTTGATATGATGCCTGCCGAATTATCGGGTGGCATGCGTAAAAGGATCGCGCTGGCCCGGACCCTGATCCTCGACCCGGAGATCATATTGTATGATGAGCCAACAACGGGACTGGACCCTATCACCGGTAAGGAAATAAGCAGCCTGATAAAGGAAGTAGGTGATAAGTACAATACTTCATCCCTGATCATTTCACATGATATGAATTGCATTCTTATGACCGCCGATCGTATCATTATGCTCATCGACGGTAAATGTTACGCGGAAGGGAGTTATGAGGAGCTTAAAAAAAACAATGACCCAAAGGTCAAACAATTCTTTTCATAATGGCAAAGAAAGCTGTCAATAATGTCAAACTGGGAGTATTCGTTCTGGCCGGATTACTGGTCATGATCATTTCCCTGTATATGATCGGGAGAGATACAAACCTGTTCGGTAAGAATTATACACTGAGAGCCCGGTTTGAGAATGTACAGGGACTCCAGTCGGGTAATAATATCCGTTATTCAGGCATACAGGTGGGAACGGTTAAGAAAGTGAAATTCCTGAATGATACGCTGATCGAGGTAACCATGCTGATCGACCTGAAGATGAAAAAATACATCCACAGGAACGATCTGGTGACGATGAGCACCGACGGACTGATGGGAAACCGGATCCTGAATATCACACCTTCCAAAGATGGATCGCCGCTGGCTGAGGACGGTGACCTGCTGGTCACGAAAAAAGGGATCAGTACAGATGATATCCTGGTGACCCTGGATAAAACCACCCGGAATTTTGCAGAAATATCGGAGGAGCTGAAGACTGCTGTAACGAGGATCAATGAAAGTAAAGGCATCTGGCAATTACTGGATGACACTGAATTACCGGCCAGCCTGCGGGCATCGGTGGTCAATATCCGCAAAGCCACTTCGCAGGCAGGTAATATGGTTAATGACCTGCAATCAATGATCACTGATATCAGGAATGGAAAGGGTTCCCTTGGCGCTATCCTGAAAGACACATCGATCTCCTATAACCTGAATGAAGCCGCACTGAAGATCCAGCAGGTGGGTGACCATGCCACCCAACTGGCGGATGAGCTGACTAAAATTACAACCGGTATACAGCAGGATATCAGCACGGGCAAGGGACCGGCGAATGCCATTCTCAAAGATTCTGCGCTGGTGATGCGACTGGCCAACAGTCTTTCCAATCTGGAAAAAGGGACAGATGCGTTTAACCAGAATATGGAAGCGTTGAAACATAACTTCCTGTTAAGGGGATACTTCCGGAGATTGGAGAAGAAACAGAGGGAAAAGTGACAGATTTTTTTTGCCACAGAGTCACGGTGACACAGAGGTTCACAGAGTTGATATTTTACTACATCTCCGTGTTACTACATGTCGCTGTACCACCGTGGCCCGAATATTCCTTGGTTTATCAGATTTTCCAATCAACGATCTCGTTGGCCCATTCATCCCGGTAAGGCGTGCTGATGCGGATATAATTATCGGTATAGCCTTCCATCATCCCATTCTTTTCATGGCTTTCAAAAAGGACTTTACGTGTTTGGCCCGAATGCAGGCCGATAAAGTACTGCATTTTCATATAGGAGAGATTGCGAAGGGTCTTGTTGCGTTCGTGTCTTGCATGTACAGGTATAACGGGCTTGAGTGATAAAGCATGTGTATTTTCCCTTTCGGAATAAGTGAATACATGGAGATATGAAATATCCAATGAGTGGAGAAAATCGAATGTTTCTTTGAATTCCTCATCCGTTTCACCGGGAAAACCCACGATCACATCCACGCCGATGGCGCAATGCGGCATCAGGGTCTTTATCAGGTTCACCCTTTCAGCATATAATTCCCTTCTGTACCTGCGTCGCATCGCGCCGAGGATCTTATTGCTCCCGCTTTGCAGGGGGATATGAAAATGCGGCATGAACCTGTCGCTGTTCGCTACAAATTCAATGATCTCATTTGTCAGTAAATTCGGCTCTATGGAAGAAATGCGATACCGCTCTATGTCGTTTACCTTTTCAAGCGCCTGAATAAGAGAAAAGAAATCTTCGTTCTTTGAAGACGCTAAAGCCCCCTTTAGGGGGTTTGGGGCTGTGAGGCCGAAATCCCCCAAATTCACCCCCGTAAGCACGATCTCTTTCACACCGGTAGCCGCCAGTTCCTGCGCATTCTTCACTACATTGTCAATACTGTCGCTGCGGCTTTTTCCACGGGCCAGGGGTATGGTACAAAAGGAACAATTATAATCGCATCCGTCCTGTACTTTCAGGAAGGTCCTTGTCCGGTCGTTCACCGACCAGGAAGAATGGAATTCGTTCACTTCGTCCACATCACAGGAGCAGATCTTCGCGGAATCGCCCTTGGCCAGTTCGCGGATATGCTGCGCGATATTGAATTTCTCGGCGGCTCCGAGTACAAGATTGACACCCGGGATCGCTGAAATTTCTTTGGGCTTAAGCTGGGCATAGCAGCCGGTGATCACCACCAGGCTTTCCGGCGCCTTTCGCTGGATGCGTCGTACGATCTGCCGGCATTCCTTATCGGCATTATCAGTTACAGAACAGGTGTTGATCACATACACGTCGGCCAGGTCGTCAAACTCTTTTTTCTCAAAACCCTCGTTTTCCAGGAGGCGGGAAAGGGAGGAGGTTTCGGAGAAATTGAGCTTGCAGCCAAGCGTATGAAATGCCACTGTTCTGGATTCAGCCATAAAGTCTGCAAAGATATGCAAGAGATAGGTCTAGAATTCAGAAAATGGCACACGGATAGCGCGGACTATACGGATGAAAACGGATTTGATCCTGGTAAAGCCGCAAAACTCAGCTCTTCCTGGAATTCTCGTTGAAACTCACCATCCAGTTGATGCCGAATTTGTCCGTAAACATGCCGAAATAATCTCCCCAGAACATCTGGGCCATGGGCATGGTTACTTTTCCGCCGGCTGATAAACTGCTGAATAACCGGTCCGCTTCCGGTTTGCTGTCAGGTGAAATTGAAAGCGAAATATTGTTTCCTGCGATAAAATGAGCTGCCCATTCCCCGCCGGTATCGCTTCCCATCAATATGGTGTCCCCGCCAATGGGCAGGGAAACATGCATGACCTTATTTTTATCTGATTCAGGGACAGTGTATCCTTCCTGTGGCGGCATCTCGCCAAAACGTCCCAGGTAAGTAAATTCCCCGCCAAACACTGATTTGTAGAAGTTAAAGGCCTCTTCACAGTTGCCGTTGAAATTGAGATAAGCATTTACGATCGTCATATGGTTGGTTTTTGGTTTGTATTAAATGTAAAACTTTTTGGGATACCTATCAGTAAATTGGGTTAAACGCCCGAACTTTTATCGAAATCTCGCTCAGTCCCTTAACTTTTCTATTTTTATGCAAATCCCGGTACATGAATAAAAAGTGGGCGCCCTATATCCTGATCCTGCTGATGCTGGTCGCCATTGTGGTGATCCGGCAGTTCAGGAAGACCAATGATCCGGCGCCAAAGCCAAAGGTGACCAATACTGATAAGCCAACCGACCCGGCCAGTAACCCGACCGGCCGCGACAGGGGGTTTGACCGGCGCACCTCTTATCTTGAATACAGCAAGCACGCCAGTTGCCGGATGCAATGCCGGAAAATATCAAAGACCGAGGTGGAAGAGATCATGCGGGAGGGTAAAATAAATTATTCGAAAAGCGACATTCAAAATGCCCGCTGCCCGCGCTATGCCGTGGAAGGGGTCACCCGGGACGAACAGCGGGTCAGGATCGTTTTTGCACAATGCAACGAGAAGACCGTGGTGGTAACGGTGATCGACCTGGAAACGGATTTTGCCTGTGATTGTCCGGGGGATGATGATAAATACAAAAACCGCAACTGATGAAGGGTTTACTGCGGCCACTGCAATGGATCTTCAGCATCTATGCGCTCATAACATTTGTGGCTATCATGCTGCTGATCTTTCCCTTTGCCATCGCCGCTTCTTTTTTTGGCAGGATAAAAGGCGGTAATGCCATTTTCCGTCTGTGTATGATCTGGGCCGATCTTTGGTTCCCTCTGATCTTTATCCGGCACAAAAAAATTTATGAGGCGCCACATGATAAAACAAGGTCATTTATCTTTCTCAGTAATCATATTTCCTATCTCGATGCGGCGATCATCCCCAAAGCCTATCGCCAGCCCGTAAGACCGCTGGGAAAAGTGGAAATGAGCAACGTACCGGTCTTTGGCTTTATTTACCGTAACGCGATCGTGACCGTAGACAGGAGCAGCGCTGCCAACCGGGCCAATAGTGTCCGGATATTGAAATCCCTCCTCAGTAAAAGGATCTCGGTGCTGGTATTCCCTGAAGGCACTTTTAATATGGGGACCACGCCACTGAAAAGTTTTTTTGACGGGGCTTTCCGGGTGGCTATCGAAACCCAGACCCCTATCAAACCGGTACTTTTCCTGGATGCCTACCGGCGGATGCATTACCGGAGCCTTTTTTCGGTTACTCCCGGTTTGAGCCGGATCTTATACCTCGCAGAGATTCCGGTAGAGGGTTATACCCTGGCGGATGTGGGACGACTGAAGGAGGAAGTGTATGCGGTCATGGAAAGGAAGTTGATAGAATATGATGCAGCCTGGCGTAAACACATCCCCGTAAGGTAGTTATTGGGCTTACTTGCTTCGGTTTAATGGCATACGGATGACATGGAATTGACGGATGGAAACGGATTTAATCCCGGCTTCGCCGGGATCGATCCGTGTCCATCCCAATTACAGTTTTTTGCAATGATAATGAAGCCATAGTAAAACTATTTTATCCGTGTAATCCGTGTTCCATTTTCAATTTTCTTCACCACAATGTCACATATTTTTGAGCTAACTTGAGCGTTGAAAATTGATAATTGCCCAAAGGACTCCTATGGAGAGCATTGAAAATTTCCCCGTGTTTGCCGAAATCATCATACCCGCCGCTCTACCCAAAAACTATACCTGGTCAATACCTGAACAGCTTCGTGAATCAGTGAAACCCGGCTGCCGGGTGGAAGTGAACCTGGGAAAGAGTAAGAAATACGCGGGGGTGGTAAAACGATTACTGGATGAGAAACCGGAATTCATCGAAACCAAGGATATCCTGAATGTTCTTGATATTGAACCGGTTGTTTTCGGCGAACAACTTCAGTTATGGGAATGGATCGCCTCTTATTATATGTGCAGCGAAGGGGAAGTGATGGCCGCGGCTCTGCCTGCCCATTTTAAACTATCCAGTGAAACCATATTAGTGTTCAATGAAGAATACGGGGATGATTTCTCCGCGCTCGACCATGATGAATACATTGTCGGTGAAGCCCTGCTGCTGAAAAAGGAGCTGAATCTTTCCGAAGTCCAGCAGTTGCTGGATTCATCCCATGTGTATCCGGTCATCAACCGACTCATCCATAAAAAGGTATGTTTCGTTTGGGAAGCTTTGAAACAGACCTATTCTCCTAAAAAGGAAACCTATGTCCTCCTGAATCCGGAGTATGACAATGAGGAAAAATTATCTGAACTCCTCAATAACCCGAAAGCTTTCGGGTGGACCAGGGCACCCAAACAAATGGAGTTGCTGCTGGCATACCTGCATCTGGTCAAAACAGAGGGGGAGGTGACCAAATCTTCCCTGCTAAAAAAATCAGGCGCTTCCGACGCGCAACTGAAAGGGTTGATGGAAAAGAACATCCTGCGGATGGAGAAAAGGGTGGTGGACAGGATCAGGTATTTACCCCGGAATGTCAATATCGATTTCGAACTTACCGGTGGGCAGCAAAAAGCACTGGAACAGGTTAAGGTAAAATTGAAGGAGAAACCGGTTTGTCTCCTGCACGGTGTAACTTCCAGTGGCAAGACCAATATTTATATCCGCCTGATCGAGGAATATATCAAACAGGGCAGACAGGTGCTGTACATGCTTCCGGAGATCGCGCTCACCTCACAGGTGATCCGGCGTTTGCAAAAACATTTCGGTGGTTATATCGGTATTTACCATTCCAAATTCTCTCAGAATGAAAGGGTGGAAATATGGAATAAGGTGAAGAATGCAGAACTGAGCGTGATACTGGGCGCTCGGTCTTCGGTATTTCTTCCGTATCAAAACCTCGGGTTGGTGATCTGCGATGAAGAGCATGACACATCTTTCAAGCAACAGGATCCGGCACCGCGGTACAACGGGAGGGATGCGGCTATTTACCTGGCCACCCTGTTCGGTGCAAAGACCATTCTTGGCAGCGGTACGCCTTCGGTGGAAAGTTATTTTAATGCCAGCACGGGTAAATACGGGCTGGTGGAATTGCTGCAACGTTACGGCGATCTGAAGCTGCCTCCCATCGAAATGGTGGATACGCGTAAGGTCATCCAGAAAGACAAATCCAAAGTGATGCTCTCTCCCCAATTGGTGGAAGCGGTGCAGGAAGTACTGGCAAGGGGCCGCCAGGTGATCCTTTTCCAGAACCGGAGAGGTTATTCGCCTTACCAGGTCTGCAGTGTATGCGGCTGGATACCACAGTGCAAATATTGTGATGTTTCTCTCACTTTTCATAAACTCAGCAATAAACTGGTTTGTCATTATTGCGGGACCAGTTACCCCCCCGTGCATAGTTGCGCCGCCTGCGGGAGCGACAAATTTGTCCGGCGGAACTTTGGTACCGAAAAGATCGAGGAACAATTGCAGGAAACCTTCCCTGATGCGAATGTGGCGAGAATGGATATGGATTCCGTGCGCGGAAAGAATGCGCATGATGTGCTCATCCAGCAATTCGAGCAAAAACGGATTGATATACTGGTGGGCACCCAAATGGTGGTAAAAGGACTCGATTTTGATAATGTGGACCTGGTTGGAATTCTTGATGCGGATGGTTTGTTACATTTTGCCGATTTCCGTGTCAACGAAAGGGCTTTCCAGCTGATGGAACAGGTGAGCGGGCGCGCCGGCAGGAAAGATGAAACCGGGAAGGTGCTGGTGCAAACTTCCCAGCCACAACACCCGGTGCTGCAGATCGTTCAGCAACATGATTTCAAAACACTGTTTGCCGAGGAGATTAAAAAACGTAAAGAATTTTCTTACCCCCCTTTTACGCGCATCATTCATCTTACATTCAAACATAAGATCAGGGAAGTAGTGGAAAGAGCGGCGCATCAATATACTGAAGCATTGAAACCCAGCTATGGCAATTATATCGTAGGCCCGGCAGAACCGGTTATCGGCCGGATCCGTAATCAATACCTGATCGAGTTGTTGCTGAAATTGCCCCGGGATGGAAATACAATCAGCCGGTGCAAAAAGGATCTGCTGGAACAGATCGCGATATTGCACCAGCATAAGAGTTTCAGGAGTGTGTCGGTGGTGGCGGATGTGGATGCGGTGTAGTTGGAAGGGGAAGAACGAATTGTAAAGATCCTTTAAATTATTCAAATTTTACCTGATGATCGGTATTCTTGTTCAACTGGCAGTATCATGGCTCATAGTTTGGCTTTTTGAAAAAGGTAATTTGAATTGCCTGGGATTATTGCCCACAAAAAGACGTCTCACTGATTTTTTTCTTTTTTTGATCATTGCTGCAGCCTTCTCTGCTTTCGGGTTTTTATTAAAGATGCTGATCGCCAAACAGAGCTGGCATCTGAATTCGGGTATCAATGCACGTCTAATTCTGGAAGGGACCTGGTATGTTGTCAAATCTGTATTGTTTGAAGAACTGATCTTCCGCGGGGTGTTACTTTATATCCTGATCAAAAAACTCGGCACCACCCGGGCCATTTTCATTTCTTCCGTTGCTTTCGGGATCTATCACTGGTTTTCACACGAATTGTGGGGTAACCCGGTGCAAATGGCTGTCGAATTTTTCGGTTCGGGTGCCATGGGGCTGGTACTGGCGTATGGCTACGCTAAAACCTTTTCCCTTTATATCCCGGTTGCCTTACATTTCGGATGGAACTTTATTCAGATGGTTGTTTTCTCCGGCAATACGATCGGGAGCCAGGTACTGGTAGAGGCAGTACCCCCGCCCGTTGTAACTGTCAGTTATCTCAGATATTTTACTATGTTGTACCTGCCCCTGGTAACCTGCCTGCTGGTCAGTGCCTGGCTGTTAAAAAGGTATAAACAGGTTTCGTATTAAAAAAATGGGTCAACTTATTTCAAATGTGTTTCAAACCAGTCTGCAAACTGAAGCCATTCCGGGTTCATATCATCCGGGTTGTGCTTACCGCCTTTTTTAATAATAAACTGGTGAATGATACCCGCTTCTTTAAAGCGGGCAATGATGGTTTGCGACTGCTGTAAGGGAACAGTTGGATCAGCATCTCCATGGATGATGAATACGGGGGGATCATCCGGTGAAACAAAGTACACAGGAGATATTTCCCTGCCGATCTTGCTTCTTGCTGCCGTATCTGTTACTTCTTCGTAAAGCCTTGTATTTTCATTCCAGGATGTGAAATTTACGGCGCCCCAGGATTTTCTTTGCAGCAGAATTTGTTTGGCGTTGACCATATTAAAACCGGGACCGCCCCAGTTCAGCAGGTCAGTTGGAGGGTACAATACAGCCACAGCCTGCACTCGTGATGAGGTTCTGTCTACTGGATCCATGGCAACAGGATCTGCACTTTCATCTGCCGTTGCCATCATCAGGGACAGGTGTCCGCCTGCAGAACCGCCGGTAATACCGATCCGGTCAGGATCGATCCTGAATTTACCTGCATTATAACGGATATACCTAACCGCTCTTTTTAGATCATTTACCGCGTCTGGAATGGCATAACGGGGTGATGAACCGTGCATCACCGCAAATACAGTGAACCCTTTTTTAAGGTATTGCTCCATCCACTGGATATTTATTTCAATCCCGTTATAACCGGAGACCCAGCCCCCGCTTTGTACCGAAATGATTGCTTTGCCATTGGCTTTTACCCTGGGTTTGATACACACCAATGTCAGCCCCATGCCATCCTTCCGGCCATAAATAAATTCTTCCTGCGGGTAACCATTTATTTCTGCCTGTTTTTGAATTTTTTGCAGAGCCGGCAGCCATCGTTTGTCACTTTTAATAGTTGAGAATTCCGGGTCGTATTCGATATTTCTTGCCAGTGTCCTGTTTGTTTTGTCAGATTGAGAAATCACGCTGAGATAATGGAATGCGCTGTCCGTTTCACCGGCCAATGCCCAGCGGGAGGCTACAACCCGGTACCTGTTGATTGCTGCATTTTCCCCTTCTTCTCTTAGTCCTTTTACATAAGCAATAGCTGCATTTCTGTACTCTTTCGCCCTGTAAAGAGAGTCGCCTGCCTTATAGAGTTCATTGGCAGTTTGCCCATTGGTCAGGGTACTATAAAGAATACATACTAATATGAAAATGAAAATTCTCATATAATCAGGTTTATGGGTTTAAGAATTCCGGTTCATAGCAAAACGACTGGAATTGAATATACAATAAAACTTTAGGAATCGCTTTTTAGGAATTGCTTTATACCGCTGAAATCATGTATAAAAAAGCCCGGGTCGTTTTTCTTTGCGGCAACAACCATTGCCCCTGCCACCTCTTTTGCATATACCGGTCTGAACTTTTTGGGCAGCAGGAAAGATAAGGCAGGCATTAGCCAGGTGGCCAGTTTTTCACCCCGGCGTAATTCCTTTCTTTCTCCCAGTAACAGAGAAGGCCGCATGATATGAACAGAACGGATACCAGTGGCTTTTACGGCTTCTTCCGTTTCGCCTTTCAGCCGGAGATAAAAATTATTGCTTTTGCTGTTTGCGCCGATGGCAGAGACCAGTATAAATTTTTCACACCCGCATTGCTTGCTCAGCCGGGCGGCATTAACGGCGATATCAAAGTCCACTTTCCGGTATGCTTCTTTATCGCCCTTTACTTTCTTTTGGGTGGTGCCGATACAGCAGAAGATCACATCGCTGCCTTCCAATGCTTTACGGAATCCCTGCAAATAGGTAAAATCAATCAGTTGCTTCTCCAGTTTTGGATGATCCTTGTCAACAGGTTTCCTGATCAGAATCCGCACCTGGTCAAAATGCCCGTCACTAAGCAGAAATTCCAATAAATGGCCCCCGATCAATCCGGTAGCGCCGATCAGTGTTGCTCTCATAACAAATCCCGAAGTTTGCAGTATGCAAATTCAGGAAAATATCTCACTCAGGCCCTATAATACTTTCGGTATCGATGCAAAGGCAAGGTTTTTTGCCACCTTTAAGGACACTGATGAATTGGAAGTACTCACGACTCACGACTCACGACTCACGACTCTTGTCCTCGGTGGAGGCAGTAACATTTTGCTGATAAGAGATTTTGACGGAATGGTTCTGAAGAACGACATAAAAGGAATAACCGAACTGCATGAAGACAACGATTATGTATACATCAGGGCCGGGGCGGGGGAGAACTGGCACCGGTTCGTGCTCTATTGCATTGAACGAAACTGGGCGGGTATTGAAAATCTTTCATTGATCCCGGGCAATGTGGGCGCATCACCCATGCAGAATATCGGGGCCTACGGGGTGGAACTGGAAGATGTTTTCTGGTTGCTGGAGGCGTATCATACCCGGGATAAAAAGATCGTGACTTTCACCAAAACGGATTGTGCGTTTGGTTACCGGGACAGTGTGTTCAAGCAAAAATTCAACAACCAGTTTGTGATATTGAATGTAACATTTCAATTGCGGAAAAAGCCACGCTTTAACACCAGTTACGGGGCGATCGAGCAGGAATTGGAGAGAATGGGCGTGAAGGAGCTTTCCATAAGGGCGATCTCCGACGCAGTCATCAATATACGTTCTTCCAAACTTCCCGATCCGGCTGTCATTCCCAACGCCGGAAGTTTTTTCAAGAACCCGGAAGTGCCGGCTGCTAAATATGAAGAATTACGGGCTACTTTCCCCGGTATTGTTGCCTATTCTCTGGCGAATGGAAATTGGAAACTGGCAGCGGGCTGGCTGATCGAGCAATGCGGCCCCGAAAATGGCATTAGCTGGAAAGGATACCGGAGAGGAGACGCGGGTTGTCATGCAAAACAGGCCCTCGTGCTGGTGAATTACGGGAATGCCACCGGAAAAGAAATCTATGACCTGAGTGAAGTGATACTGAATAGTGTTAAACAGAAGTTTAATGTTACATTGGAGAGAGAGGTTAACATGGTCTGATCTATTTACTCGAACTGTTATGCAGCCTTGTAGTCGACAGTCGGCAGTCAATGGTCAACAGTTCAAGCACGATGGATAACTGGTTTCGTGATAATAGCTTATTGCACGTACTTCAATCCCCGTAGTCAAAAGTAAACGACCCAAAACTTTAGTACACTGACTGTGGACTGCCGACTGTCGACTGCCTCACGCTTCTTCATCAAACTCATAATCCTTTTCCCCAAAGTTCATCATGCTTCCCACCAGGTCCTTGAATTCCACTTTGCTTTCAAACATTTTCTTGCTGATCAGGGAATAGGAGGCAAGCCCGTGCAATACAAACTCCATTAGTAATGCCGCCTGTTCCTCGTTGGCTTTCGGAAAATATTTTTTTACGAGGGCGAAGAGGCCATCTACTTTATAGAGCAGGGCTATCTTGTCCTTATCCGATGTGTTGAAAGAGATATCCAGTTGATTCCCCTTGTCGAACCATTGTGTAACCGGCCGGTAAGGGTTATCATCTTTTTGTTCTTCCTGAGATGGCTTACCCGTATTTCTTCTTTTCTTCAATTGTTCGGGATTGGGAAAATACCCGATGAACTGAGAGCGGATTGCCTTGTCCACCAGGTTCATCGCTACCTGGAAAGGGCCTTCCTGTTCGCCTTCATACACCAGTTCCACTTTACCGGTGATCGAAGGAATAATACCGGCCAGGTCGCTGATCCAGACCTGTGTCTTTTTCTCCTGGTTGATAATGGCCCTTCTTTCGGCCGAGCTGACCGCGTTCTCAAAAGCAGAAATGGTAAGGCGGGCGCTGACACCGCTTTTTTTGTCCACCAGTTCACTGTTTCTCGCTTCAAATGCCACCTGTTCGATCAGTCTTTTCACCAGTTCACTTACCATTACACGGCTCTTTTGCTCATCATTGATCTCCGCTTCCTGTTCCGTTATTTCCAGTGCATCTTCGAGTGATTTGGGGTAATGGGTAAGGATCTGGCTCTCGATACGGTCCTTCAGCGGGGTAACGATGGCGCCACGGTTCGTATAATCTTCCGGGTTAGCCGTAAAAATAAAAAGGATATCAAGGGGCAATCTAAGTTTGAAACCCCGTATCTGTACATCACCCTCTTCCAGGATATTGAATAAGGCTACCTGGATCCTGGCCTGGAGGTCGGGCAATTCATTGATCACAAAAATGCCCCGGTTGCTTCTCGGGATGATGCCGTAATGGATCACGCGCTCATCCGCGAAACTCAGTTTCAGGTTGGCGGCTTTAATAGGATCGATATCCCCGATCAGGTCCGCCACGCTTACATCGGGTGTGGCCAGTTTCTCACCATAACGTTCACTGCGGTGTATCCAGTGAATGGGAGTCTCATCGCCATGCGTGGCGATCTCTTCCTGCGCATACCGCGACACGGGCATCATGGGGTCGTCATTGATATCGCTGCCTCTTACGCAGGGAATGTACTCGTCCAGCAACTCTACCATTTGTCTCGCCATCCTTGTTTTAGCCTGCCCGCGCAAACCCAGGAACAGGATATTGTGCTGGCTCAGCAATGCCCTCTCCACATCGGGTATCACTGTTTCTTCATAGCCCACAATGCCGGAGAAGGTGGGCTCGTTTTTTTTCAGTTTGGCGACCAGGTTTTGCCGGATCTCTTCTTTGATGCTTTTGGGGCGATAGCCGGATTTAATTAATTCACCTAATGTTTTAATTGTCTGAACCATGATTTGGGGAGATTAAAGGATTGCCATGATTTTGCGTGTGGATTAAATTTGTGGCTTTCTTATGTCTGAACCATGATTTTGGAAGATTTGTGGATTGCTATGATTTTCAAAGGGTTTAAATTTCTGATTTTCAAGTCGTTTGAATTCAAGGCTTATACTTCCGAAATTGATTAGTAGTCCCACTTGCATATTATACGCTTCCAGATAATTTTTTGCCTGAGCCAGGTGGACTTTTTCCAATTGAATGATCGCTTTCAATTCGACCATTATTTTTTCTTCAACAAAAAAATCGACCATTCTCACCAATATTCAATCCCTTATAGTAGATGGGCATACTCAGTTCCCTGGCAAATTGAAGTCCGGCTTCCTTCATCTCGATCTGCAAAGCCCTTTGGTAGATCACTTCCGGGAACCCGTTTCCCAGTGCCGCATGCACCTTCATGGCCGATCCAATGATCTTCTCTGTAATTTCTTTGTACTTGTAATCTGCCATACTCCTCAATTAATCTCTAAATCTATTAATCCCCCCAAATCATGGTTCAGACAATTAATAAACTGTTTTTCGTTTCCCGCTCTCAAAATCCTTAAATATAAAAGCCCCCAGTTTATCCAGCGATGCAAAAAATGCCTTGCCATGGTTCATCTCCGTGAATTCCTGGACAAACCGCTGTAAATACGGATCGGTGGCGATCATGAAAGTGGTAATGGGTATCTTCAGTTTCTTGCACTGCGCCGCCAGGTTCAGACAACGGTTCACCACCTTACGGTCAAGACCAAAAGCATTCTTATAATATCGCTTGCCGATCTTTAAACAGGTAGGTTTCCCGTCGGTGATCATAAAGATCTGCTTATTCGGGTTCTTTCGTCTCCGCAGGATATCCATTGCCAGCTCCAATCCTGCAACCGTATTGGTATGATAGGGGCCAACCTGTAAATAAGGAAGATCCTTAACCTCGATCGGCCAGGCATCGTTGCCAAATACCACAATGTCAAGTGTGTCTTTGGGGTATTTTGTCTGGATGAGTTCACTCAGCGCCATGGCCACTTTCTTGGCAGGCGTGATCCTGTCCTCGCCGTAAAGGATCATAGAGTGAGAGATATCGATCATCAGTACGGTGGAGGTCTGGGCCTTGAAATCGGTTTCCCGGATGCTCAGGTCTTCTTCCTGCATGCGGAAACTCTCGATCCCGTGATTGATCTGGGCGTTGCGGATGCTTTCGGTGAAATCGATCTGCTCCAGCATGTCGCCAAACTGGAACTGCCTGGTTTCCGGGTTTGTTTCATCACCCTGTCCGGGTTTAAAACTGTGGTGATCTCCCTGTTTGGTCTTCTTTAGTTTGCCGAAGATCTCTTCAAGGCTGCGTTTACGAATTCCCTGTTCTGTTTTGGGGGTGATCTTTATCGTTCCTTTTTCATTGTCATCGGTGATATATCCTTTTTCCCGCAACTCTTCCAGGAAATCCCCGATGCCGTATTCCTCATCTGTCAGTTCGAATTTTTTATCCAGCTCATTCAGCCACTGCATCGCCTCGGTAACATCACCGCTGGTATAGGTGAGTAACTGCATGAAAAGGTCAAGCAATTGCTCAAAGCGGCTTTTGCCATCAGCATTGGGGTCGAAACGGGTGAAATGAAATCCTCGCATGTTGAGTTAGGAGTTCGGAGCTCGGAGTTCGGGGTCAAAGGTTGAAAGAGTAAAGTGTCCTTTCCGCCTCAGGGTTCCATTTCCTTTTACAATTTACGACAAATAGTTTGCCGCAGTTGTTACGGCAATGTCATTTGACAATTTTGCTTACAACAATTTACCCGGGATTTTGTTCAAAAAAGAACCCCGGCTCCAGTGTGTACTGAAAGGACCGGGGTTATGTGTTAGCGAAATGTATTACTTATTATTGTTGCTGTCGGGAGTTCCCACACTATCGGGTTTGGCTGTGTTGGTTATAGTGGGCGCCGGGTTTTCCACTGCCGGTTTTTTCACCTGGGTTTGCGGGGCGTATTTTTTCTCCACTTCATCCAGCACGATCATCATCGCCTCGTTGATCCGGTATTCCAGCATCAGCGCCTTGAAATTCGGTTCATTATCCATCTGGCCCATTTCCGTCAGATTGGGTGTATTCCCGCCATTCATCGCAATATAATAAGCCTTTTGCTGTTCCATATCCTTTCGCAGGCTCTGCCTGACTTTTTCAGCCAGTTCCGTTTTGCCGGCTTTGTAACAGGCTTCCAGGAACAGGAGATTTTGCTGGTTGTGCGAACCAAAACGGCTGACCATGGCATACGGCAGGTTTTCCGGCAGAATTCCTGCTTCTACTTTATCGATCAGTTTCTTCGCTTCTTCCGTTTTACCTGCATCCGCCAGGTTACCGGCGGCTTCACCAAATAAGGAACGCAGGTTGAGCAGGTGACGACGGTTCTCCTCATCGTAATAAATGCCTTTCTTATTAGCTCCGCCGAACTCGTATTTGGTAAACAGGTTGTTGAAGATCACGTCCTGGTTATTATCGCGAACCTGGGTCCCGCCCAGTCCCACATCACGAAGCGTACGGTGAACCAGCCAGTTTTCCTGGGTGCCTTTTGCATAAACCGGGATCAGGCGGTAGGCCAGCCCGTCTTTCCTTAAATAAGGGGCGAATCCAAGTTCTCCAAACGGTGAAGTAAAATAGATCGGGCGTTTCCACTGGTTGGTGGCGATGATATTAAGAATGATGAAATCGCTTTTCACCAATCCGCCATCGAGTTTATCCTTGGGGATCTCAAACCGGATTTCGGGAAGGACCACGTCATTAGCATTCACCGTACTATTCTTTCTCACCAGCGTCGTATCCACCGGCACCCTGAATTTGGCAACGGGGAAACTTCCATACCCTTCATCACGTCCCGTCTCGGGATTGACATTGGGTTTGCCCAGCACATTCTTCATCACATCGTAAAGGTCATAATAAACTGCGGGATCGCCCTGGGCGCGGTAGCGCAGGTATTCCCGGTTATGTCCTTCAATTTGTTCCGGACTCCAGAGTACATCCACGGAATCGGCTTCATTTACCTTGTAACGGAGCTGGTTGATATACCAGTCGATACCCAGCAGGCTGTTGTTGATGACACGGATATCGGGACGCACGCCTTCTACTTCCTGTGCATACCAGAGCGGGTATGTATCGTTATCGCCAAACGTGAAGATGATGGCATTGGGCGCACAACTTTCCAGGTAGTCTTTGGCCATATCCGGCGCTGTGGTCTTCCGGCTGCGGTCATGGTCGTCCCATTCCTGCTGCGCCATGAGCAGGGGGGCCGCCAGGCAAATGACAGTCGTTGCAATATTCAAAATCGACCCATTGTTCCCTCCGGATGAAACGGCCCTTATTACGAATGTAACCCCGAACGCAACAGCAGAATAGAGGGCCGTAACGAAGATGGGCACCAGCAGGGCTGCGCCTCCGGTATCGTTAACGCAACTCATGAGGGTGATCACAAACGTGAGTATGCCGCCATACAAAAGCATTCTCTGTAATGTCAGTTTATCTTCGAACTCACGCGCCAGTTTTACAAAAGCCACAACAGCAAGACCGATCCAGATCGCGAAGGCGTAGAAAGAACCCACATAGGCATAGTCCCGTTCACGGGGCTGGTTGCCGGGTTGGTTCAGGTAGAAAACGATCGCGATTCCGGTCATGAAAAAAAGCAGGAAGTTCACGATCCAGTCTTTCCGGTTACGTATGAACTGGTACACACATCCTACGATACCCAGCAGGAAGGGCAACAGGTAGAGTTTATTGTTCGCTTTATTATGTTTGATGCTGTCGGGTAGTTTTGACTGGTCTCCGAGTCGTTTGTTGTCGATAAATGAAAAACCGGTGGTCCAGTTGCCATCCCGTTTGTTACCCAGCCCCTGTATATCATTCTGTTTCCCCGAGAAATTCCACATGAAGTAGCGCCAGTACATCAGGCTCATCTGGTAGGAGAAGAACCAGT
>CAZEZE010000015.1:0-17462 GCA_964516445.1 uncultured Chitinophaga sp.
TTTCCTTAATCAAATATCATGCAAAGGGTATCCTCGGCACCTTTGCTTTTAATAATTTATCCCTCACTTTAATGTATATCTCCCCGCCAAATGCTGAAAAAGGCGTACGTACATATCCCATTCCGATCGCTTTGCCCAAACTGGGAGATTGGGTACCGGAACTCACATGACCGATAACGCCACCTTCCGCATCCATGATCTCATACCCGTGACGGGGGATCCCTTTATCGATCATTTCAAAACCCACCAGCTTTCTTTGCAGCCCTTCTGATTTTTGTTTCTCCAAGATTCCCCGCGCCGTAAAATCCTTGGTGAACTTAGTGATCCATCCCAAGCCGGCCTCAAGAGGAGAAGTGGTATCATCAATATCATTCCCGTAAAGACAATAGCCCATTTCCAGTCGCAGGGTGTCCCGTGCACCCAATCCGGCAGGTTTCAATCCCTGCGGACCGCCGGCTGCGAAAATCGCATTCCATATCCTTTCCGCGTCAGCGTCCTTATCTTCAAAGTATATTTCAACCCCGCCGGCCCCGGTGTACCCGGTCGCGCTGATCAGTACATTGTCAACACCGGCGAATTTTCCTTTTACAAAAGTGTAATACTTCAGGTTCAGGATATCCATGTCCGTTAAGGGTTGCAGCATTTTGGTGGCGTTGGGCCCCTGGATCGCCAGCAGGCAGGTCTTGTCGGAAATATTATGCATCTCCACCCCCTTATGATCAAACTGTTTGATCCAGTTCCAGTCCTTTTCTATATTGGAAGCGTTCACCACCAGCATATAAACTTTGTTCTCCTCGATACAATAGACCAGCAGGTCGTCCACAATGCCGCCCTGTTCATTGGGAAGGCAGCTGTATTGTGCCTGCCCCGCTTTCAGTTTGGAGGCGTCATTACTGGTAACTCGCTGTATCAGGTCGAGGGCATTCTCACCCTTCAGGATGAATTCACCCATATGGCTTACATCAAAGATCCCGGCGTTCTTTCTCACCGCGGCATGCTCATCATTAATACCGGTATAGGAGATGGGCATGTTGTAACCGGCGAATTCGGCCATTTTTGCTCCAAGCGCAATGTGTTTTTCCGAAAAAGGGGTATTTTTCATGTAAGCAAAATTGTCCGCAAATGTAGAGCAATTTCATTTGTCATTCCTCCCCGCCGGGAGGGTATATGAAATACAATCTCCCGTTCACTCGTTCTTTGGTTCGCCCCTGTGGTTCTGCTTCATTCATTCCCCGGCTTTAAAAAGAAAAGCCCCTTTTCAGGGGCTTAGCCGTATGGATGGTGGCTTTTATGGATCAGCAGTAGTACCAGTATTTGTACCAATAGCAATATCCCCAACCGTCACAATAGTAATACCAGTAGTAGCACAGTCCGGCGCCGCGGGATTCAGCCGGGGCCTTATAAGCTTTCTTAAATGCCTTGATCGCCTTGTTGATCGATTTGGCATCAGCAGCGGTCAATACATCCCCTGCTTTGTAGGTTTTACCACCAATCGTAGCGGTGGGCTCACCCGAGCCGCGGCTTGCAGACAGGTCTGCGTTGGCAACCATGCTTAAAAACCCGATGTCGTCAGCAGTCAATACGGTACCTTCTTTCATCGTAGAAATAGTTTTCTCCTTTTGCCCGAACGCCACTGAAGCCATCAGCAACAGGGAGAAAGAGAGCAGGAGTTTGATCCTTTTCATAATGTTTGTGTTTGTGGTTATAAAATCTGGTTTAGTTTTCTGATTACAAGATAAAAGTAATTTTCACACGGCGCTTCACCTATACCGTGAACACGGTATTTATATTTTTTCAGGTTTCGGGGGGTAAAAATCAGAAAGGCCCCTTCCGGAGCCTTCCTGTGTCCCGGCATTGCCGGGACCCAACTTCAACCTTCTTTTTAACCCCTGGGCCTTAAAACCATTGGGCGACCGAATTGACCGGTGAGGGCCCCATGGCAAATGCCCCGTTAGTCCTCGTTTTTTTCATATCCCGGATCAGGGCGCCGGGTCTAGAAGTCTTCATTTTTTCTTCAAGCTCCCGTATTTTCCTGTCGGATTCCTCTTTTTTGCGTTTCTCTTCGTCCAGGAGCTTTTGTATTTCAGTAGGATCCGCGGCAGGTGCCGTGCTATCAGCCTGCTGGTAACGGTAATTTTTATCCGGTTGGGTTGTCTTGATACCGCCCGGACCCGTCAGTTCGCCTCCCGGTCCCATTACATAGTCGATCCCGGGTATATAGTGAAAATTGTCTTCTTCATCATCGATCACCACGTCGATGGCCCTGTCTCTGCGGAGGCTCTTCTTTACTTTTACATTAATCGAGTTTAGTTTCTTCTTCACGGATTCATCAAAACGTATCTTTTTCCCCACCGGGACAAGTATTTCCACTTCTACATATTGTAAACGGAACTTGCTGTTCCTGTCTATGGCGTAACTGTTGGAAATATCCAGTACGCTGTCCTTTGAAAGAATGTCAAACTGTATTTTCCCGGCCCTGTTAGCGGCATCCGCGTTGGTTTGACCAAAACTATGGCGTTTCACCAGTACATGATATTGATCATCCCTGCTGGCGTTCACATCAAATTTTACAGCGGCGATCTTCAGGGTGTCGGATGACAGGTCCCAGCCGTTGCTTTCATCATTCATCCAGCCGAAGTTGCCGGTGTATTCCAGTTCTGGTTGTGAAACGGCCACGATCATTTTGCCATTGGGGGGTTGTGTAACAACCAGGTCTGTGGTCACCGAGTTCTCGTGCCTGAAATCCTTTGTTATGCTGGCCACGAATAATACCATGGCCACCCAACCCAATGCCCAGAGGCCGCCAAAGGTCCAGCCCAGGTAATTGCTTTTGGACCTCGCCCTTGTAATACGGCGGATGATCCAGGTAATGAAAGCCACAAGCGGCACAACCAGGAACAATATGAGTGTAGCCCAGGCCATTACTTGTTGCCAGTTGCTGGTCCATAAAAAATTATTGACCGGCCACCAGGCCACACCGCCAAAGAGAAGGGCGATCAGTGTAACAAAGAGTGCGAACGCGATCGTACCGGCAATGAAAAGGAAGAATACCTTGAACAATACGCCGATCGCATGACCCAGTCCGCGACCGCCTCTTTTTGCTGTTTCATTTACCTCAGCGGCAAATGCTTTGCCTTTTGTTCCCGCGAATTCCTTCGCTTTATTGCTGAGGTTCTGGGCGGAGGACTTTACTTCCTCTCCCCAGTCTTTCATTTTGTCTTTCATGCTGCCCATTCCCTCTTTTACATTCTGGCGGATCCGGTTGATGTCCACGGTCTCTCCGCGCATTTCCATTTTCTGGTAGTCGCTGTTCGCTTCCGGCAGCACCATCCATAAAATGATATAGGTAAGTATGAATGTACCGCTCAGTGAGCCAAATCCGATATTCCAGAGCCAACCGGCATCATAATCCCACCGCATACCGTTGATCACGCCCACTAACATGCTCAGTAAAAGCGGTGCTGCAAAGATGAGCCGGATAGTTTTGGCGCTTTTCCCAAAATAGGCAGCTAAACCGCCCGCTACGCCACCGATGATCCTGTCATCGGGGTTGCGATAGAGTTTTTTACCGGAAAACCCTTCCATGTCCTTGGGCGGAAGCACGATCCAGAGTATGATATACACCAGCACACCCAGACCGAAACCACCGAAAGTGATGATGGCAAACAGGATCCGTATGATGGAGGGATCAATGTTAAGGTAGTTGGCCACGCCGCTGCAGACACCTCCGATAAATTTATCACTGGTATCCCTGTACAGCCTTCCTTTTTCTTTTTTAGGAGCTGAATAGGTGGTTTCGGCCTGATGTTCCCTTGCCGCTGTGCCGGAGCCGGTTCCGGTACCCGCTGCGGCGGTCTCCTGGTCGGCCGCTTCAAAATCCTCTACCCTTCCCATGGAACTGATGATCTCTTCCACATCGGAATCGGTGATCGAGTCGGCACCTTTACGCACCTTATCACTCATCAGCTCCGCGATTCGGCTCTCAATATCATTGATGATCTCATCGCGGCCATCTTCATTGGAGAAATAACGGCGTAAGCTGTCAATATACTGCTGCAGTTTTTCGTAGGCTGAGTCTTCAATCGGTATCACCCGGCCGCTGAGGTTTATGTTGATGATCTTTTTCATGTCTTCGATATTTGGTTGAAGTCCGCCTGTGTCCCGAAAGCATTCGGGACTTCGGCGGATAAATTGGTTTATTGATTGGCGAGAGGTTCGTCCTGCTTTTTACGGGTCAGGGCATTCACGCCGTTGGAGAGTTCATTCCAGGTTTGTTCCAGTTCGCGGTAAAACATTTCCCCCTTCTCTGTCAGTGAAAAATATTTACGGGGAGGGCCCGAACTGCTTTCCACCCAGCGGTACGTCAGCATTTCAGCATTCTTCAGGCGGGTAAGGAGCGGGTACAGGGTTCCTTCCAGGATCTGGAGATTGGCCGCCCGCATCTCTTCCACAATATCACTGGGATAAGCTTCCCCCCGGCGGATTATGGAAAGTATGCAAAACTCCAGAATTCCCTTCCGCATCTGGCTCTGTGTGTTTTCAATATTCATAACTGTCTTTTTGCTTTGACAAAACAAAGATAGGGTGATATTTGGTACTATGCAAAACAAAGTACTAAATATTTATAAAATTGCCTGCCGCGATGTCATTGTGACTAGAATCATTTTATAAAATATTGAATTACTGACAATTAAATTATTATTTCCTATTTTTTGAAGTTCCCTTTTTAAACGGTTAATTTGCCGATGGCCCGAATTTTTGCGATTATCCTGGTTGTTTCCTGTGCCGGCTGTTCCAATAAATACCGGGTTTTTGAGGATAATTACCGTTTCAGGAGTGATGATGGAAAACCCAAATACGATGACCTGAATTACTGGGCCGCCCATCCCTGGAAATGGGATACTTCGGACAGCGTACCGGAACCTCTCCGCAGTGATCCAACTATGAATCGGAGTAACGATTCAACCGTGGATGTTTTTTTTCTTCACCCAACAACGTTCACGAAAAAAAGGGACAAGCGAATTCCCAACGCACCGATCGATGATGACTTCATCAATGCGAAGACCGATTATTCCTCCATACTTTACCAGGCCAGCGTGTTCAACCATCAGTCACGGGTATTCGCCCCGCGTTACCGGCAGGCACATATCATCAATTTTTTTAAGAAAGATAAAAAGACCGCGGCAGCGGCATTTGAACTGGCATACGAAGACGTAAAAACATCCTTTGAATATTATTTGAAAACATGGAATAAGGGCCGGCCTGTCATCATCGCTTCGCATAGCCAGGGCGCTTTGCATGCCGAACGATTGCTAAGAGAATTCTTCGAGGGAAAAACACTGAAGAACAAACTGGTGGCCGCCTACCTGATAGGCTGGCCGGTACCGAAAGATTATTTCACTTCATTGAAAATGTGCGAAGACTCCCTGCAAACGGGATGTTTATGCAGTTGGCGCACGTTGAAAAGAGGATTTGTCCCTTTCTACCTGAAGAAGGAAAACGGAAATTCGTATGTCACCAACCCCCTTACCTGGAATACGGAAGAAGGCAATTATGCTTCCCGGAAAATGAACAGGGGATCTGTACTGCTGAATTTTAACCGCATTTACCCGGCCACAACTGATGCAAGTATACATAACGGCCTGCTTTATGTTCGCAAGCCAAAATTTCCCTGGAGCTTTCTTTATATCAAACGCAATTATCATGTCGCTGATATCAACCTATACTATATTAATCTCAGGGAGAATGTCAGCAGGCGAATCGCGATGTACTGGAAACGGTGATCTTCCGTGCAGGCTTCCCATACTGGTTGAATGTTGCCACAGATTGTACAGATTTTCACGGATTATAAATCTCAAACACGCAAATCTGTGCTAATCTGTGGAATCTGTGGCTGGTATTTTGGGGCCACGAAAAAATATGAACTAACACGAAAAGTATAAAACGAAGCCTGCGATCTCACTCCTGTAATCTGTTGTAAACCATTCGTGTTTTTTAGTGTGCTTTCGTGGCAAAAAAAAGACTGAATTGCACGGATTTTGCAGACTTTAAAAGAAGTGGGGGCAATTATTAAAATCATCTTTTTTGCTGACCATCATCAGCCTGACCCCCTAAAACAGGGTATACCTTTATATTCAATAATAAGATCATGAAAACCATAATCATCCCCACCGATTTTTCCCCGATCGCGACCAACGCGCTTCACTATGGAACAGATATGGCTAAAGCAGTGAATGCCAGTATCCTGCTGCTGAACGTATACCAGGTGCCTGTCAGTTATTCTGATGTGCCCATCATGCTGGTTTCCGTTGACGAACTGAAGAAATCCGCCGAAGCTAAACTGGCGACGCTCAAAGCCGAAGTGGAGCATATTACATCCGGCGGCATAAAAGTGTATACCGAAGCCAAGCTGGGCAATGTAAGTGATGAACTGGAAACACTGTGCAATAAGATAAAACCATTTGCTGTAGTGATGGGCTCCAAAGGAAGCACCGGCCTCGAAAGGGTTTTGTTTGGCAGCAATACTTTATCCGCCATCAAACACCTTACCTGGCCTGTAATTTGTATCCCCCCGGGTAAGACTTTCGGCAGCGGCATCAGGAAGGTTGGTTTTGCCTGTGATTTCAGGGATATTGTGGACACCACCCCCGCCCGTGCCATTATTGATTTTGTGAAAGCCTTCAATGCGGAACTTCATGTGCTGAACGTGGATTACCATGACCAGCATTTCAAACCGGAAACCCCCGAACAATCGGCCCTGCTGCATACCATGCTGGAAGAAGTTAAACCGGTCTACCATTTTATTGAGCACCGGGATATCGAGGATGGTGTCAATGAATTTGCGGAAAAGAATAACCTGGACCTGATCATTGCCATACCCAAGCGGCATAAACTGCTGGATGGAGTTTTTAAACCCAGTTCCACCAAACAGCTCGTTTTCCAGGCGCATGTGCCGGTGATGTGTGTGCATGAGTAATTACATTATCGTTACTAACCGGATTGAATGACAAGTTTAGCAACGTTTCTCTTACCGCGCACGATGAGATGAGGGGTTTGTTTTCTTTCCCTTATTCTAAATCTAAACCTTAACTTATTCTTATCCCCTTCCTCCTGCTGATCTACCCGCTGAGAAATTTTTCCGCCTTTTTTAAAATTGTAATTTTTGGCGTAATTTGATCTATGAAGTTTCCCATCCTTATTTTGGCGTGGGTACTTGCCGGCACCTCCTTTTGCCAGCCTGTAACCCCGATCCTTCGTATCGATGATGAAATGCATTCCGCCATCAGTCGTCACTTGTCCGTTGATAAGGCGGGCAAGTTCATTGTAACCTGCAGTGAGGACAAAACAGCCCGGCTCTGGGATGCCACCACAGGCACTTATCTAAAAACATTCAGGGTTCCGGCAGATATTAATAATGACGGCAAATTATATAGTTGTGCTATTTCGCCCGACGGAAATCTTGTTGCACTGGGAGGCTGGACCGGTTACGCATGGGATAAAAAACATAGTATTTATATTATCAATGTTCAAACCGGCGAGATCATCCAGCGCCTGACCGGGCATCCGGAAGTAATCAATGAAATAGAATTTTCACCGGATGGCCGGTTTATGGCAGCCGCCCTCAGCGGCAAACACGGGATCTATGTCTACACGGTCGCTACCCTGCAACTCTACAAAATACTGGTAGAGCATACCGACCGTGTTTATTGCTTAGCCTTTGATAATTCAGGGCGACTGGTCACGGTTTGCTATGACGGGAAGATTCGCTTATATGATAACGACTTTACATTTCTGAAAGATGTGGTTGGCACAGCTGGCAAACAGCCTTATAATATCTGCTTTAAACCGGACGGCAGCCAGATCGCGGTAGGTTATTTTGACTCCCCCGCTATTGAGATCCGGGATGGTTACAGCCTTGGGCTGACAGGCAACCCTGATATCACCGGAGTGTCGATCAACCGGGGGCTTTATACCGTTTCCTTTTCGGCAGACGGAAATACCCTGATCGGAGGAGGGGTTGCCTGGTTAAAAAGTGGCGGTGAAACAAAAAGGATCATCCGGTTTTGGGAGAAGGGTGGAACCGGCAGTTATAAAGATCTAATAGTTATTAATGGAAGTATCGCTGATATTAAACCCCTGCCAGGGGGTGGATTTGCTGTCTTGACAACCCTTCCCGAACTGATCGTTATCGATTCACAACAGGCGTTGAGCTGGAAAAAGCAATCCGGTAGCCTTAATTTCGCCGCGAGAAACAAATCACATTTTAAACTGAGCAGCAACGGCAGTATTGTGGGGTTCACCCCCCTGGAAAAAAATGCCTTTACCGCAGATATAGCCAACCGGTTGATCAAACCTGCGTCTGCCGACCTTAAACCACCTGTAACAAACAGCAATGGAATTACGGTCACCAACTGGGATGAAAATAGCTTTCCCCTGATCAATGGAAATAAGATCGAATTCCTGAAACCACCTGAACGAAGCCTTTGTGCAGATATCAGCAACAGCGGCAAGGAAATAGTGATCGGCGCAGATTTTAGTATCAGCAAAACAGATACGGGCGGCAAAAAGATCTGGCGAATAGCAGAAATGCCCGGCGCCGTCTGGGCCGTCAATATCAGTGGCAATGAAAAAGTGGTAGCGGCATCCCTGAATGATGGTACCATCCGCTGGTACCGGATGATCGACGGAAAAGAAATTCTTGCATTTTACCAGCATGCGGATAACCGGCGATGGGTTTTATTCACACCTTCGGGTTATTATGATGCCTCCCCGGGTGCTGAGGGGCTGCTCGGCTGGCATATCAACAACGGCCCAGACAAGTCCCCTTCGTTCTACCCGCTCTCCCGTTTTAAGGAAAAATATTATCGCCCGGATATTATCGATGCACTGCTGGAAGTTTATTATGAGGCCGACGCCATTAGCCTGGCGAACAGCAGGAGTAATAAGATTCCTGCGGTAACAGCAGAAAAAGACATCCGGGAAAAGCTTCCCCCCACTGTAACCATTACCAGTCCGGCAAACGGAAGTACAGTTTCCTCGGCGACAATAAACCTTGTCTATTCAATTTCAAGTCCGAAAGATGCACCTGCAAAAAACATCCGCATACTGGTCAATGGCCGGCCTGTTGGAATGAACCGGGGTGTGGTCACAACCGGTTCGGCCCAGCAAAAAACGGAAGTGGCGATACCATCATCGGATGCTACCATAACGGTACTGGCAGAAAACGATAATGGCACCAGTCCCGAAGCCAATCTTTTCCTGAAATGGTCGGCCCCGGTTGCAACAAAGGAGGAATTTGTATACAAACCCAAACTATATGTACTTGCCATTGGCGTAAGTGATTATAATAACCCCGAGCTGAAGCTCGGCTTTGCGGCAAAGGATGCCGGTGATTTTTCCGGCACGCTTGCCAAACAGAAAGGGGCCTTGTATGCCGATGTAATCATCAGAAAACTGGTGAATAAGGAAGCAACCAAAGACGCTATCACCGACGGGCTGGAATGGATACAACAGCAAACCGGGCAGAAAGATGTGGCCATGATATTCTTTGCAGGACATGGCATCAATGATAATAACGGAATTTATTACATGCTTCCTGTAGGTGCCGACCTGGAGCGTATCCGCACCACCTGCCTGAACTTTGAAGAGCTGCGGCAAACGGTCAGCAGCATAGCGGGAAAAGTAGTGGTATTCATTGATGCCTGTCATAGCGGTAATGCCATGGGCAGCACCCGCCGCGGCGGAACAGATATCAATGCGGTGGTGAATGAACTTTCCAGTACCGAGAATGGAGCTATCACTTTTACCAGCAGCACCGGCAAACAATTCTCCCTGGAGGATCCCACCTGGGGAAACGGGGCATTCACCAAGGCCGTCATGGAAGGACTTTCAGGTAAAGCGGCGCTGCCCGGGAAGAACAAGATCACCGTCAAAAGCCTTGATGCCTATATATCAGAAAGAGTAAAAGAACTTACAAAAGGTAAGCAGCATCCCACATCGGTTACACCTCCGAACGTTCCTGACTTTCCTATTGGAATTTCGCAGTAACACAATTGCAGGGGTCACTCTACCAGCACAAACGCCGCCCAGTAAAGCGGAGCATACTTTTTTCTCATTTCGGCCTGTGCCAGGCTAAAAGCTACGCTGGTGGGTTTGCCATTTATCCAATGGTTATAAAAGACTGTCATCAGCTCAGCCGTTTCCTTGTCGGGTACCTGCCAGAGGCTTACGATCATTTTTTTCACCCCGGCCATTTTGAAAGCCCTTTGCAGGCCAAACACGCCTTCGCTGCCTTTTATATCACCCAATGCTGTTTCGCAGGCGCTGAGGACCACCAGTTCGGTATTGCTTAGGTTCAGTTGCGAGATCTCGTAAGCTGTTACGATACCATCTTCCACACCTTCGATCGGCGTTTTTCCGCTCCAGGCATAATTCCCTCCCGACAGGATCAGGCCACTTCTCAGCAAGGGGTCATCGGCCAGTTTATAGGAGTTTTGTCCGCTGAGACCCGGCTCTGTGCCTTTTTTAACAGGTTCCGGGAGAAAGAAACCGTGCGTGGCGATATGCAGTATTTGCGGCGAATTACCGCTGAGTGCTTTCAGGTTATCTTCTGATGCAGCAGTTTGAACGTATGAACGTGTGTTGATCTTCTGTTGATCAAATAACTGCTGTATCGCCTTTACTTCCTGTGCCGTTCCGGGGAGATTATCCCATATTCCGCCTCTTGATCCGCGACTTCGGGTTGGTTCCGTAAAGGGTGTAATGATCGTGGTTGATGTGACTTCTTTCTTTGTTCTGCTCTTTACCAATTGCAGGCTGTCCAGCGTAAACGCCGCGTCGCCGAACAGGATAATACTTTGCGGCTTTTTACTTTGCATATCCTCCACTCTTAATGCCACCTGGCGGGTGCTGGTATATTGCTGCAACTGGTATTTATCCATCAGCACGGTCGTACTGTCGGCGGGCAGGGCATGAAATGCGATACTGTACAGTTTACCTGCCGGTGAATAAGAAATTTTTTTGATCCCCTTCAGGTAGGGTTCCAGGGGAGCCCATACAAGTTTATAGAGATCTGTGCCCAATGCCGCTGCCGGGTTTTTGCTTTTTATTTCTGAACCGCGGTAAAAACTGCTGACCATAAGGGTAGCCGTAGTTCCCGCACGGGTAAAAAGTTTTTGAAGCTGTGTTTCTTCAAACAAGGGTACAAAAAACGGTACAGTATCTTTTTTGGTAGTGATATACGCCCCATAGAGGGTGCTGTCGGTTTGCCTTTTGTTGTAATATTTGAAACTGACAAATTCAATGGCAGCGCCTTCTTCCTCCAGTTGCTGCCGGACATCTTTTCCGGTTACCCGCAGCGCTGACAATTGCCGGCGGAATTCGGCGGACCTGCGGTTCAGTTCTTTCTCCAGGTCTTCGGCCTCCGTTTCCTTCTGTTCCAGGTTTTTCATCCTTTTTGAGGCCGGCAAAGCATACTGGGCGGCCAGTATGGTTTTGGCCGATTGCCAGTCTCCGGCCAGTTTCTTAATAGAAGGATCCTTGCTGTTCCGCAATACATCCAGCATAGTACGGGTATCCGATAATGATAGTGATTTGAAAAAAAGCTGGAGGTTGAGGTTGTTGTTGATGATCGAAGCGGAGGCGCCTGGGTAATTGTACAGGAAACTGTTATTGCAGTCGTTAAAGAAGATGTTTTCGCTGATATAGTTCCCTTTTTCTTTTTCTGAAAGTACCGGAAAAGTGTTCAGAAGATTTTGTGTTGTTTTTTGACTGCTGGCCAGCAACAATGGCTCGGCTTTTTTATACTGCTTCATATTCATGTACAGCAAGGCCAGGTCGTTCTGGGTGTCTACGGTAAGCGGGTGGTTTTCTCCCAGTAATTTTTTCCTGCGCTCAATGGCCTGCAGGTAGAGTTGTTCGGACTCGGTGTACTTTATTTGTGCTTTGCGGTACAGCGCCGCCATGTTATTCATCCCAAGTGCAATGAGCGGATTGTTTTCATTTAATATGCTCTTCCAGATCGTATTGGCCTGTACCAGGAGACCTTCTGCTTTGTTGAACTGCCCCATCCGGGCATACATTCCTGCTAGGTTGTTCAGGCTGGTGGCATAATCAATGTGATTCTCCCCCAGGACATTTTTCCGGATATCCCTTGCCTGGATGTATAGCGGTTCGGCTTTTGCAAACTGCAACTGGTCCTCATATAAAGCCGCCAGGTTATTCAGGCTCATGGCATAATCGGGGTGCTGGGTCCCCAGTGACCTTTTCCAGATTTCACCCGCCTGCAGGTAAAACGGTTCGGCTTTTGCATACTGCCCCATTTCGTGATAAAGGGTTGCCTGGTTGTTGATGCTCATGGCATAAGCGGGATGATTTACTCCCAGCAATCTTTTTCTGGTTTCCCTCGCTTGTTGGTATAGCGGCTCTGCTTTTTCATATTGCCCTCTTGCATGATAAAGCGCGGCCAGATTGTTCAGGGCGGTTACATAATAAGGATGATTTTCCCCAACGCTTTTTTGTGTTCTTTCCTTTGATTCCAGGAATAACTGTTCTGCCAGGTCGTACTGTCCGGCAGCCTCATAAAATCCCGCGAGGTTATTCAGGCTATTGGAATAATCCGGATGGTTCTCGCCAACTGTTCTTTTCCGGATTTCCTTTGATTGTGTAAAAAGTTGCAGGGCCTTCTCGTATTCGCCCGTTATACTATATAGTGAGGCCAGGTTGTCAAGACTGGTAGCATAATCCGGGTTGGTTTCGCCCTGTGTTCGTTTATAGATTTCAGCGGCCTTGTTGTAGTTCAGTTCTGCCTCCTTATACAGCCCGAGTGCCGCGTAAAGATACCCCAGGTTGTTCAGGCTCTGGGCATAATCGGGGTGCTGTTCACCTACGGTAAGCTTTCTTAGTTCCACCACTTTCAGCAACAACGGTTTTGCTTTTTCGTGCTGTCCTTTATCGCTGTACAATGTGGCGAGGTTATTCAGCGTAGTGGCATAAAGGCTGCTGTTCTCTCCTGTCAGTTTTTTAATTATGTCCCGTGACTGGATAATGAGTTCTTCCGCTTTGGTATACTGGCCCATAAACTGGTACAGGGAAGCCAGGTTGCTGAGGCTTTTCGCATAAGCGGTATCGTTCACCCCTGTCATTACCTTTGAAATATCAAGCGCTTTCAGGTAGGAAGCCTCCGCCTGCTGGTACTTGCCCATTTCCCGGTGAAGCTGTGCCAGCCGGTTGAGGCCTGCAATATATTCCAGTGTTTTTTCACCGGTATACTTCAGGTTGAGTTCATTGTTCTTTTGCAGCCAGGTTTCTGCTTCCGGGTAATGAAAAAGGCTCCAGTGGCACATGGCAAGGAAAAGCACCATTCCGCTGTAAAAGGGGCTGTTCTCTCCCATTTCGGTCTTTGTTGTTTCAACTGCTTTTTCTGCAATAGGAATTGCTTTGGCATATTCACCTTTTCCAAAATGATCCATGACCTGTTGTACAAGGGGTAAAGACTGGTATTGCGCGGATGCGATGCAGGAATAAAACAGCAGCACAGAAATCAGCAGGGATTTCATGGCGGAAAGTTTTGGTTAACGGGACTGTTAATGTACCAAAACTTTGAGGGAGCAGCAAATAAGAGTTAATGTTTACTCCAGCATCACAAACGCCGCCCAGTAAAAAGGAGGATATTTTTTCCGCATATCGGACTGCGCCATCGCAAAAGCTTGATCAATGGTTTTTCCTTTCAGCCAGTAAGAGTAAAACGCTGTCATGAGTTCGGCTGTCTCTTTATCCGGCACCTGCCATAAGCTCACGATCATTTTTTTTACCCCGGCCATCTTGAAAGCTCTTTGAAGACCAAATACTCCTTCGCTTCCTTTCACATCACCGAGGGCTGTTTCGCAGGCGCTGAGGACAACCAGTTCGGTGCCGGAGAGATTGAGCTGTGAGATCTCATAGGCGGTAGCGATACCGTCTTCCACTCCTTCGATGGGGGTTTTGCCGCTCCAGGCATAGTTGCCCCCGGAGAGAATTAAACCCGTTCTCAGCAGTGGGTCGTCGGCCAGTGTATAGGCATTTTGTTCTCCGGGGCGGGATTCGTTTTTCTTATTCCCCGGCGCGGGCAGAAAGAAGCCATGCGTGGCGATATGCAGTATTTGCGGGGCATTGCCGCTGAGGGCTTTCAGGTTTTCTTCGGACGCGTTTGCCTGTGTAAATGACCGGGATAATATTTTATTTTGTTGAAAAAAATTATTGATCGTATCCACCTCCGCTGCTGTACCGGGGAGATCGGTCCATGTTCCGCCCCTGTTTCCCCTGTTATAGGGAAGATAAGAGCTGGTTGACGACTTCTCTTTCTGCTCTTTGCCTTTTGCAAGCTGTACACTATCCAGCGTAAATGACGCATTTCCAAATAAGGTTATACTGCCTGGCTGGTTGTTTTGTTTTCCCTTTTCCCTTAACGCCACTTGCCGGGTACTCGTAAATTGCTGCAACCGGTATTTATCCATCAATACGGTCGTGCTGTCAACTGGCAAGGCGTGAAAAGCAATGCTGAATAATTTTCCGGCCGGGGTATAGCTTATCTTTTTTATTCCCTCCAGGTGCGGTTCGAGCGGGGCCCATACAAGATCATACAGGTCTTTTCCCAATGAGATTGAAGTGGTCTTGTTTTTCAAATCTGTTCCCCGGTAAAACATATTGACCATGCTTGTTGCGGTGGTACCGGCACTGTCAAATAATTTTTGAAGTTGCCGCATTTCAAACAAGGGCACAAAAACCGGTGCAGCATCCTGTTTACGCAATACATAAGCTGCATAGAGTACACTATCCGCCGGCTTCTTATGATAAAGATTGAAGGATACAAATTCAACGGCTGCTTCATCCGCCGCTAAATGCTCCTGTACATCCTGCATTTTGATAAGCATTGCCTTTTGCTGATTGCGAAACCGGGCAGAACGCTTCCCAAGCTCCTTCTCTATATTCTCGGTTGCATCCTCGGTATTCGCCAAACCAGGATCACGGTCGGCAACTGGTAATACCTGCTGCTTTGCCAAAAAAGACCTGTTCGCCTGCCATGTTGAAAATAATTGCCTGACAGTAGTATCCGTATTCGATCTTATCGCATCCAGCACATTCCGGGTATCTGCCAGTGTCAATGATTTAAGGAACAGCTGCAGATCATAATTTTCAATATAAAAAGCCGGCGATATTTTTCGATGATAAAAAAGCACGCTGTTATAATAATCTGCCACGAGAAATTTACTCGAAATGTAAATTGCTTTTTCTTTCTCGGAGAGTATACTAAATGTCCTTTTCAGCTTGTCAATGTCTATTTTAGTTGAAGCTGATAATAATATGGCTGCCGTATCATACTGCTCCATATCCATTTTCAACATGGCCATGTTATCAATTGCGCCATGGTAATACGGGTGTGCTGGAGTCAGGGTCTTTTTACATATTCCGAGTATTTGATTATATAATTGCTCCGCCCTGGCATATTCCTTTTTATCTACATAAAGCATCGCAAGATTATTAAGACTTGCGGCATAGTCAGGGTGACCTTCACCAACAAGCCCTTGTTTTATTTCAAGTACCTTTTTTAACATGGCTTCCGCTTTATCATACTCCATTTTTTTCTTATAGACCATGGCAAGGTTATTCAGGCTCAGTGCATATTTTGGATCTTTCTCACCAAATATTTTTTTACTGGCATCGACTGCCCTGATGTGAAATAGTTCTGCTTTTTCCAGTTGGCCGTCCTCCAGGTATGCGTAGGCAAGATTATTCAGTGCGGTCTCAATGCCGGGACGGTCTTCCCCGACCGCATTCCGGTTAATTGTTAATACCTCTTCAAACAGAGGAATTGCTTTATCAACGGCACCAAGCCGTAATTGTAAAATTGCGAGTGCGTTCAGGCCCGCGGCATAATCAATATGGCCTTTGCCCAGCAGTTTTTCCCTAATGGCGATCGCTTGTCTGATCAGGGGCTCTGCTTTTTCATATTGTCCCTGATCAGAATACAAACCACCCAGGTTGATAAGGCTTATCGCATAGCCGATGCTGTTATCTCCCAATACATTTTTTCTTATTTCTTTAGCACGGATATTCAGTGATTCGGCCTCATTATATCTGGCTAAAAGTGTGTAATGCGTAGCCAGGTTGCTGAGGCTCGTAGCATAATCCGGGTGGTTTTCCCCGACCAGTTTTTTGGTGATCGCTATCTCTTCAAGCCGTACCTGTTCTGATTTCTGGTATTGTCCTATTGCTGAATATAAGATAGCCAGCTCGTTGAGAACAAGTGTGTACTCTTCATGTTCCTCTCCAAAAACAGTTTTCCTGATAGCCAGAGCCTTCTGGTAATCCTGTTCAGCTTTATTAAACTGACCCGTCTCCATATAAAAATTTCCAAGCACAAACAGCATGCTGGCATATTCCGCATGCTTCTCCCCATACACCGCTTTTTTGATCGTGGCAGATCGCAGGTAGTACTCTTCCGCTTTGTCATTCTTCTTCAGGTTAAAATAAATAAATCCGAGGTTACTGGCCGCCATTGCGTGATCCTTGCTGTTCTCTCCGTTTATTTTGATGGCCGTCTCCGCCGCTTTGATTGCCACGGGTACGGCTTTTTCGAATTGCCCGGTACCGGAATAAAAGGAAACAAGCGCAGTAAGGCTGAATAAAAACTGAGGGTGTTCATTCCCAACGGTTTTTCTTTTCATTTCCACCACTTGCATGAATAACGGTTCTGCTTTTTCATATTGTTTCGTTTGCTTGTAAAGTGTAGCAAGTGCAAAAACCGTGGTAATAAATTCGGGATCTGATTCCGGGGAATCCCGTTTCCCCTCTGCATAGGTTTTTTCCGCAAGTTGCAGCGCATTGACATAGTCCCCTTTCTTGTATAATTCAAGCACCTGCTGGTTTAACGCTTTGATAGTTTGAGCTGAAAGACCAAGCGAGAGTATAAACAGGGATGATATTAAGAATAATTGCTTCATAGCGGATGGATGTTTTCTATTCGCAACAATATAACCCATTCGGGTTTACCTGCAATACCCTCCAACAGGTATAAAAAAAGAGGCGCCATCACGCCCCTCTTTATCTCTTTTTCTCTTTTAACCTCTTAGCCTAAAACTCAGCGCTCCCCGGCGTCCTCGGAAACGCTATCACATCCCGGATATTGGTCATGCCGGTAACGAACTGAACCATGCGCTCGAATCCCAGCCCAAATCCCGCGTGGGGTACTGTGCCAAAGCGGCGGGTATCAAGGTACCACCAGAGTTGTTCTTCGGGAATATTCATGTCTTTCATCCGCTCGAGCAGGTAGTCAAATCGCTCTTCCCTTTGCGAACCACCGACGAACTCGCCGATGCCGGGGGCAAGGATATCCATGGCAGCCACCGTTATGCCATCATCTTTCCGGCGCAAATAGAATGCCTTGAACTCACCCGGATAATTATATAAAATCAAGCGCTACATAA
>CAZEZE010000016.1:0-16910 GCA_964516445.1 uncultured Chitinophaga sp.
CCATGGCCAGCACATAACTGATCGTATCCATACCCGCACCGCCATATTGCGGATCCACCATCATGCCCATAAAACCCAACTCAGCCAGCTTTTCGATTTGCTGGCGCGGGAATTGCTGCTTTTCATCCCTTTCGATCACACCGGGGAGGCATTCGTTCCGGGCAAAGTCGCGGGCGGCTTTTTGTATCATCTGTTGTTCTTCACTCAGTTGGAATAACATATGGCTATGTAATTTGCCGCAAAGATAAGGGCTTCCAATGCTGCAATCAGCGATTGTCATTGGTTTGTAACGAACTTATTCAGAGTGCTGCAGGCATGCTCTTTTTGGGTTAACTTTGCAGCCTGGAAAAGAATTTATGAAAAAAATACACATCCTTTTATTGTTACTGATCGCGGGCGCCATCGCCGTATTGCTCACCTTCCTTAAAACGGCCAGCACCTATGATACAGTTGATACCGCTATCAGCAAACCCGGGAAATTTGTGCATCTTATGGCAAGGCTCGATAAAACGCAGCCGGTTGAATACGACGCCCTGAAAGATCCCAATTATCTTTCGTTCACCGCTGTTGACACGCTGGGAAAATCCGTACGCGTGGTTTACAAGAACCCCAAACCCGATAATTTCGAAATTAGTGAACGTCTGGTACTGAAAGGGAAATATGTGGAAGGGACATTTGAATGTAAGGAGATCCAGACCAAGTGTCCGTCCAAGTACAAAGATGAACAGGCGGCAAAAGGCGGGATGCACCCTGATTCAATCAAATTAAATTAACGGCCCGACTGCGGTTGAGCAGGCATAAAATTGTACCATGGATTACATCGGCGAGAATCGTATACCCGGCCAGTTAGGCCACTTCTTTATTGTACTCTCGTTGGTGGCCTCGCTTATTGCAACCTATGCCTATTTCAGGTCTGCAACGGCCAAACCGGAAGAAGATGCCGGCCGGTGGAAAAAACTGGCCCGGCTGGCTTTCCTCGCTGAGATCATATCCGTCTTCGCCATTTTCGGCATTCTCTATTATATCATCCAGAACCATCTTTTTGAATACAAATACGCCTGGCAGCATAGCAGCCGAGCGCTGGACTTCAAATACCTGCTGGCCTGTTTCTGGGAAGGACAGGAAGGCAGCTTCCTGCTCTGGAGCATCTGGCATTGTGTACTGGGTCTTGTGCTGATGAAGACAAGCGGGAAATGGGAAGCGCCTGTGATGACTGTGCTCAGTTTCGCGCAATTTGCCCTTGCCACAATGATCGCGGGCATGTACATTTTTGGATGGAAGATGGGTTCCAATCCTTTTATCCTGCTCAGGGATTCGGGTGTTCTTGACAATGCCGCGGCCCTGCACATCGATTTTGATGTAAACCAGCCCCTCCGCCAGGACTATATGGCATCCATCACTGACGGGAACGGCCTGAATAAACTTTTACAGAATTACTGGATGGTCATTCACCCGCCGGTACTCTTCCTGGGATTTGCCAGTACCGTCGTACCATTCGCTTTCGCCTTTGCAGGATTATGGACTAAAAAATACAGCGACTGGGTAAAACAGGCGCTGCCCTGGGCGCTTTTCTCCGCTGCGGCATTGGGTGTAGGTATTATGATGGGCGCCATCTGGGCTTATGAATCGCTCACTTTCGGAGGTTACTGGGCGTGGGACCCGGTGGAGAATGCCTCCCTGGTACCCTGGATGGTTCTGATCGCAGGTATTCACACTTTACTGATCTATAAACACAGCGGGCATTCCTTGCGTGCCACCTATCTTTTCTTTATCCTGACCTTTGGCTTTATTCTTTATTCCACTTTTCTTACCCGCAGCGGGATATTGGGAGAAGCTTCCGTTCACGCATTTACCGACCTTGGAATGAACTGGCAGTTACTGGCCTTCCTGCTGGTATTTTTGCTGCCTTCGCTTTGGTTTTACTTCCGCCGTTATAATGAGATCCCGTCTGTTCAAAAGGAAGAGAACGGTTCTTCGAGGGAGTTCTGGATGTTCATTGGCGCATTGGTATTCTTCCTTTCCGCCATCGTGATCATCGGCAAGACCTCGCTGCCGGTCTTCAATAAAGTGTTCGGGACGAATATCGCGCCGCCGGAAGATGCTGAGTTCGCGTATAACAGTATCCAGGTATATGTAGCCGTCATTGTTGCTGTACTAACCGGTTTCGGGCAATACCTTAAGTACAGGAATACACCGTCGCGGTATTTCTGGAAAAAAATGCTTTTACCCCTTATCATGGCTGTGCTGGCTTCAGCGGCCCTGGTCTTTTTGTATGACATCAATTACACCAAGAAAGGGCCTGTATTCCACGCATCCCTTTGGATCGCGCTGGCCTGCAGTATCTATTCTGTTATTGCCAATTTAGCCTATATATGGCTCGGGGTGAAAGGCAAGCTGAAACTTTCCGGTGGCTCTGTTGCGCACGCGGGTTTTGGCATGGTACTTATCGGGATCCTTATATCCGCATCCAATAAAGAAGTACTGTCGAATAATGTCAGTGGCATCTATATTCCGCTGGGGGATGCCGAAGATCCCCGCGAAAACCTGACCCTGGTGCAGGGAGTGAAGATGGATATGGGCCGCTATCATATCACCTATGAGAAGGATTCCATTGTTCCCAAAGATGAACGGACCTATTTCAATATCCATTTCAGCCGGAAGGACGGGAAAGAGGATTTTGTACTGCGTCCTAATTCATTTGTCAACCCGAGTGGCGCAGAAGGTTTGATGTCAAATCCTGATGCAAGGCATTACTGGGATCATGATGTGTTTACGTATATCACTTCACTTCCGAATCCCGACCGGCAGCAGGATACCGCCCAGTTCCGGCCCGGTGTGATGAAGAAAGGTGACTCCCTTTTCTATTCCGGCGGTTTTATGATACTGGAGGAAGTTAATAAAAAAGACAGTTTACCGGAAGACCTGTTTGGCAAGGACGGCCAGTTATTTGAAACGCCGATAAAGATCCATTCCAAAACCGGCTCCGTTTATTCTGTAACGCCCCGGCTGGCCATCGCAAAAGGTGAAACGCTGATCATCCCGGATACGATCACGGCCGAAAACCTTATCCTGCAACTGCAAAAGGTTAATCCCGACAGGAGCATTGAACTGGGCGTAAAGGAATCAGATGCGCTGATGAAGTACGTTACCCTGAAAGCTTATAAATTCCCCATGATACGCCTGCTCTGGTTCGGGGTGATCGTAACGGCGGTGGGTATCTTTATCAGTATGGCACACCGGATCCGCAGCAACCGCAGCAGTTCCCCGGCTTCGAAAATTTAGCTTTTCCAAAACAGCGGCTTTGATAGTTTTGCTGTCATACCGGTTTATTAACCGGTTGATATTCTTATGCTACGAAGCTCAATCATGGAAGAAGATGCCCTGGCACAGCCAGGCGCACTGTTCTATAAAAAATCAGTGAAGTAGTATAGCTTTGCATTACAATGCTTTACCGTCGCCTTTATATTAAAACCCTGATTTTGCTGCAGTTCCTTGCGATGGCGGCCGGCAATTCCCTGGAGGCACAGGTGGAACTTCCTCAGCCTGTCATGGATTCATCTGAATACGCGAAGCAGTTCATGAAAGAACAAAGAAAGAAATGGGGGCCTAACGATACCATAGTCGTACCCGCAGTTTGGTACCAGGGGGAGATCGTTAATTACAAGGAAATGGAAATGATATGGGTGGGGGATTTGTCGGGGGCCAAACTGGCGAAATACATTGAAGAATGGACGAGATTGAGGAACGCCGTTTATGTCACTTATCCCTACGCAAGGGTGGCGGGGGTTACGATCAACGAGATCAATGTAAAACTGGAGGGTGTATCCGGGAAAAAACAAAGAAAAGCGGTGATAAAAACAAGGGAAAAGGAATTAAGGCAGCAGTTTGAAGAGCCGCTTAAAAACCTTTCTGTTTACCAGGGGAAGATCCTTATGAAGCTCATCAACCGGCAGACCGGTAATAACTGCTACGAGATCATAAAGGAATACAAGGGCGGATTTAACGCCCGTTTTTACCAGACCGTTGCCTGGTTCGTGGGCGGCAATCTGAAACAGGACTGGGACCTGAAAGAAAACAAACTGGACCGGCAGATTGAAAGCATCGTGAAGGAGATCGATGGCGGGTGGTATGGGAATCCGTACAGAGTTAATTAGGATGAAGTGGTTGCTTACCAAATAGTCCATTTATTATTTTTAATTTCTATTATTGTAGTAGTTAGCAATGAAAACAGTTATAGACCATAGTCCATGGACCATAGACCATGGACCATGGACCATAGACCATAGACCATGGACCATTGATCTTCGAACATCAAGTATCTAGCATGAAATTAAATATACTCGCTATCGGCGTCCATCCGGATGATGTGGAGCTGGGATGTTCCGGAACCATCATCAATGAAATCAGATCAGGTAAAAAGGTCGGCATCGTTGATCTCACCCAGGGAGAGCTCGGCACCCGGGGAAGCGTGGAGACGCGTTACCGGGAATCTGCCGATGCTGCCATGATCCTGGGTGTGCATGCGAGGGAAAACCTGAAGATGCGGGATGGATTTTTTGAGAACAACGAGGAAAACAAAAGGATCCTGATCAGCACGATCCGGAAATACCGGCCGGAGATCGTGATCGGAAATGTGCTGCATGACCGTCATCCCGATCATGGCCGTGCCGGGAAACTGATCGCCGATGCCTGTTTTCTTGCCGGGCTCAGCAAGATTGAAACAACCGGTGAAAACGGGGAATTGCAATCCCGCTGGCGCCCTTCCTATGTGCTTCATTATATCCAGGATTGGTACCACGAACCGGATGTACTGATCGATATCAGTGCGGTATTTGAACAGCGGATGAAAGCCATCTCGGCTTACAGCAGCCAATTCCATACCGGGTATGACAGCGCTGAGGGACCCCAGACCTATATATCCACACCTGATTTCCTGGAAAGTATTATTGCAAGGGCGAGAATGTTCGGCAAACGGATCGGCGTAAAATATGCCGAGGGTTTTATCAGTGAAAAGAAATTAGGCATACGTAACCTGGACGCGCTTATCCAGCTCGAAACCTGATCATTGTTGATCCGGGTTAAGTCAAAAACGACGGTTTTGCTAAACAAACCGGCCCTTTTTGTAATATGTTATTTTTGTACATTTATGGACCTTTAAAGTTAACTTTGCACATTCAATAAAGGTTCTGAATGACAATCCCAAAATTTGCGCACAGCACGGTTTCTTTTCACAACGAACTGAAGCGCCGGATCAATGAATATTTTAGCCAGGCAGGCAAGGCGCCAACCGGCAATTACAAACTCTATATCAAGGCCGTACTGCTGGTGCTGGCGTACCTTTCCATTTATATCCATCTTGTTTTCTATACTCCTGTAGCATGGCTGGCCATAACAGAATGTATCGTTCTTGGAGGTCTCACGGCAGCCATTGGTTTTAATGTGATGCATGACGGTATGCACGGCAGTTTCAGCAAACATAAATGGATCAACCAGCTTGCCGGGCTCTCCCTGAATTTTCTTGGCGCCAACAACTTTATGTGGAAGACCAAGCACAATATCATCCACCACACCTACACCAATGTTCAGGGTGTGGATGACGATATTGAGGCAAGACCCTTTCTCCGTTTGTGTGAAACACAGAAATATTACAAGATCCACCGTTACCAGCACCTTTATTTCTGGGCGGCCTATTCACTGCTTTACCTGTGGTGGGTGTTTGTGACCGACTATAAGAAATATTTCCTGGGAAGGATCGGCCCGACGCCATTGAGGAAGATGACCATCGGAGAGCATATTTCGTTCTGGGGTTTTAAACTGCTCTATGCATTTTCATTTGTAGCCCTTCCCATTTACATGGTTGGCTTTAATGCCTGGCTGATAGGATTCCTGCCATTCTCCCTTTTCTCCGGTTTTGTGCTGAGTATCGTTTTCCAACTGGCACATACGGTGGAGGATACGGAGTTTCCCCTGGCCAATAAAGAGACCCACCGGATGGAGGACGAATGGGCTATTCACCAGCTCAAGACCACCGCTAATTTTGCCACAAAGAACAGGTTCATTTCCTGGTGGGTAGGCGGATTGAACTTCCAGATCGAACACCACCTTTTTCCCCGTGTATCACATGTTCACTACCCGGAGATCAGCAAGATCATCCGGAAGGCCTGCAAGGATTTTGGTGTCCCGTATATTGAGTATCCCAAAATGCGGCTGGCCGTGGCCTCGCATGTGAACCATTTGAAGAGTTTGAGCAGGAAGTGAAGCCCAGCCCCTGCCTCCTAAAGGGGGTTCCGGGTCGTTCACAGTCTAATTTTCCCCACTGCACCTACGGACCACTTATTATCCTAAATCTATTTTAGGTATATAACCCTACGCAAAAGATTGATATCCCGTAACTATTCAATAGCAGGGTCTGTTTTTAATTTTTTATTTGGTGCTTTTTTGGATCTTGGATCTTCGGATCTTGGTTCTTTTAAACAATCATTTTGCCACTACCTCAAACCCCAGTAATTTGCATCCCTTTTCAATCAGCCCTCATGATCGACCTTTCGCATTACGACCCCAACAGTGTAAGTAACCCGAATAATAACATTTTTGGTTTACCTACATCCGAGGAGAATTCACGTCTTGTCATTTTGCCCGTTCCCTGGGAAGTGACGGTAAGCAATACCGCCAGTACAGCGCGCGCCCCCGATGCCATCTTCAAAGCCAGCCTGCAGGTTGACCTTTTCGATGCGGATATGCCGGAGGCATGGAAGCAGGGTTTTTATATGCGGCCCAGCGACAAGAAGCTGCTGATGAAAAGCGATTATTTGCGTAAAGAAGCCGAACTCTATATTGATTATATCTCCAAGGGCGATGATGTGAGCGCCAATCACTTCATGACTAAAACCCTGAAGGAAGTAAATGAGGGCAGCTCCTTTATGAATACCTGGGTATATGATCAGACAAGGGTATTGCTGGAAAAAGGAAAACTGGTTGCTGTACTCGGTGGCGATCACAGCACCCCGCTGGGATATATGAAGGCCATAGCTGAAAAACACGGGGAGTTTGGCATCCTGCAGATCGATGCCCACTGCGATCTCCGGGAAACCTATGAAGGGTTTGTTTACTCGCATGCCAGCATCATGTACAATGCGCTGAAAGAGATCCCTGAACTGAAACGCCTGGTACAGGTGGGCATCCGCGACTATAGTGAAAGCGAATGGGCCTACATAAGAAACAGTCACTACCGCGTCATCACCTATTTCGAACGTGAGATCAGGAGCCGCCTCTTTGACGGCCAGAGCTGGAAAATTATTGCGGAGGATATCGTGGACAAACTGCCGGATAAGGTCTTTATCAGTTTTGACGTGGACGGTCTTGACAGGAAACTCTGTCCCTTTACCGGTACACCCGTACCGGGAGGATTTGAACTGGAACAGGTTTTCTTTCTTTTCAAGAAAGTACTGGAGAGCGGAAGGACCCTGGTGGGTTTCGACCTGAACGAAGTGGGTATCGGCGGCGACACCGACTGGGACGCCAATGTAGGAGCCAGGGTGCTATTCAAGATGTGTAATTTGCTGGTGACCAGTAATACCCCCAACACCTGAGGGGAGCGCCATGCAACAGTTCTCCATTACATTAAGGAATGAGAAGAAGAAATCTTACAGGATCTCTTTCCTGGTACTTACAGGCCTCAACTTTATCGCTTTCATTTTTCTTGCCTATGTCTCCAATGACATTCTTACCCGCAATAAAAGCCTTGTTGCCGCGGGATCCATAGCCGCCTGCATGGGATTATATTTTCTGGCAAGGAACATCAAAAAAATTTATTTCTTATACATGGCCGTCTTACTCGCTGCCATTTTTTTCATATTGCTGGGTTATTTCGTGCCCGCATTCATTCAGGTACTTGTCCTCCTGCTTTTCTTACAGGCTGTCAGGGACCAGGTAGTTACCGTTTCCAACCTATCCGTTTCCTACCCATCTTTCCCCCGTAAGCATTTCAACTGGGGTCAGCTGAATAACATGTTGCTGAAAGACGGATTACTGACCATCGACCTGAAGAATAATAAACTGATTCAGCAAACTATAGACGAGAGCAAAACTTCCGTGAAAGAGGAAGAATTTAACGACTTTTGCAAAAAACAATTGCTCTCATCAACCACGGAGACTTTTTGAATTTTTAATTTCATTTTTTTAATTTATTTGGATCTTGTTTCTTGGTTCTTGTGATTTTATATGTGTATGACAAATTCCCCCTTCATCTTATTCTCTGACGGCAAAGGCAACATTTTTGAAGACACTTCCCTCTACGTGACAGGCCGCAGCGGCTGGGATGCAATACCTGTTCCTGAAGATGCGTGGATCGAATTACCAGAGGGAGGCTCACTGTATGAACTGCCCGGCCGAAAAGGGATCGGGATCGATGTAAAGACCGGGGAGATGCGTCTCTGTGAAAAAGGCTGGGCCGTGGCCGCTTTTATTCCCCCCGCCCATACGGGATTTTATTTATCAGCCTATGAGTCGGCTCCGGACGCCCCCACCCTCCCCTTGTTTTGTTATACCGCCGCAGGATGGCAGGAAAACAAATTTTATGTGCCGGCCACTCGGATTGAAGCCGATATCCGGCAGGATTGTGCAGGATATGACCCGCTACGGGTTACTAAAGGCGCCGCTGCATTGCTGCAACATTACCCGCACAACCGGCTGGTAAACCACCTGATGAATAATTGCGCACTGACCTATCATTGTCCGGCTGCCAGGAATTTATCACTGGGCAGGTGGGAATGCCCCGTACCGGTTTCCTCGGGCTGCAATGCCAATTGCGTAGGCTGTATCTCCCTGCAACCCGATGAAGAGCCAATCGTTTCCACCCAGGACCGGCTGAATTTCAAACCCACTATCGAAGAAATCGTGGAGTTCACCGTTCCGCATCTTGAAACAGCTCCTTTCCCGATCATTAGTTTTGGACAGGGTTGCGAGGGAGAGCCGCTGCTGATGTGGGAAACCATACGGGATGCAATTACTGAGATCAGGAAGCATACGTCAAAAGGCAGTATCAATATCAATACGAACGGATCGAGACCCGAAGCAGTGGAAGAACTTTGTAAAGCGGGTCTGGATTCCATCCGGGTTAGCACCAACTCGGCCAGGAGGGAGATCTATATGCCTTATTACCGGCCCAATAACTACGACTTTGAGGATATCGTGGAAAGCCTGAAAGTGGTGAACAGATATGGCGGCTGGACTTCTATCAATTATTTTGTATTTCCCGGCATGACGGATTCCGTTGCTGAATACGAAGCATTACGAAAACTGATCAAAGAAACCGGCCTGAACATGATCCAGTGGCGCAATTTCAACATCGACCCCGACTGGTACCTCGGCAAGATCGGTGTGACCGATACCGGAGAGTGTATGGGCGTACAGCAATTGCAGGAACTGATACGGGATGAATTCCCTGACCTTAAATACGGCTACTTCAATCCCCCGATCGAAAGGATAAAGGGCCGGTTTGAAACGGATTTCGCCCATCACTGAGACGGCATGACCCAACCTTCTTCAAAAAATATTTATACCGGGATCGGGTTGGCCACCCTGGCAACTTTTATCTGGTCCGGAAATTTTATCGTGGCCCGTGCTGTTCATCAATCTTTCCCGCCTGTCAGTCTTAATTTTTTCCGCTGGCTGCTCGCTTCTATCATTATTTTTCCATTTGCATTCCGCGCTTTCAAGAAAGAATGGCCGGTGATCAGAAGATCCTGGCACTACCTGTTCTGGGTTTCCTTATCCGGTATCTCGTTATTCAATACATTCGTCTATATTGGCGCCCATTACACATCAGCCATCAACCTGGCATTGATCGGCACCACTTCTTCACCGGTGATGTCGGTCTTATTCGCCCGTATTTTCCTGAAGGAACGGGTAGGCTGGCTGAGGGTGGCGGGTATGCTTCTTTGCCTGGCAGGCGTGCTCTTTCTCCTGGCGAGGGGGGATTGGAATAATTTGTTCTCCCTGCAATTCGGGACAGGGGATCTCTGGGTATTACTGGCTGCTTTTTGCTTTGCCGTGTATAATACCCTGGTGAAGAAAAAACCGGCGGCGATTTCACCGGTCAGTTTCCTGTTCACCGTTTTTTTAGCGGGCAGCCTGATGGTGCTGCCTTTTTGCATAGTAGAATTGCAACATTCGGCTGGCATCTCCTGGAACAACCAGGTGATCTTCTCCGTCATTTACCTGGGACTGGGTGCTTCGGTGATCTGTTTCCTGATCTGGAATACCGCTATCGGCCACCTGGGGGCGGGTCGCACGGCACTTTTCGGCAACCTGATACCGGTGTTCAGCAGTATTGGAGCGGTCATCCTGCTGGATGAAAAAATAACAGTCATTCATGTCATCAGTTTTATTTTAGTAGTGGCCGGCCTCTTACTGGCTAACCTGAAAAAATAAAAAATCATAGCCCGTTGTTACAGAAGCCCCGGAATAAATATGTTTTGCCGGTGATCGTGTTTTCCCAGTTTGCCGGAACTTCCTTATGGTTTACAGGCAATGCCGTATTACCGGAACTGAAAGAGGAGATGGGCTTGTCACAATATGCATTGAGCCATGTAACCTCAGCGGTCATGCTCGGTTTCATCGGAGGAACATTGGTGTTTGGCATACTCTCCCTTTCCGACAGGTATTCCCCCGTCAGACTTTTTTTCGTCAGTTCAATAATGGGCGCCCTTACCAATGCGGCTGTTGGCTGGTGGGCATCGGATGCCGCTTCTTTATTTGCCATGCGCTTCATCACCGGCTTTTTTATTGCCGGTATATACCCGGTCGGCATGAAAATAGCCGCCGACTGGTTTGAGAAAGGCCTGGGTAAAGCGCTGGGATACCTGGTAGGGGCACTGGTCCTGGGTACGGCATTCCCGCATCTGCTCAGGAACCGTGAGTTCGATCTGCCCTGGCGGCCTGTTATCTGGTGTACATCGGCTTTTGCGGTAACCGGCGGCCTCTTAATGCTGGGTTTGGTCGGCGACGGGCCCTATCGGAAAAAGGCCGAAGCCTTCCAATGGAATGCCCTGTCGGAGATCGTCCGGATCAAAAAATGGAGACAGGCCGCCATGGGATATTTCGGCCATATGTGGGAGTTATATACGTTTTGGGGATTCATCCCCCTTATCATTGCATTATATGCCCAACAGCAGAATGTCTCCCTTGACATTCCGTTGCTGAGCTTCCTGGTTATTGGATCGGGCAGCATCAGTTGCGTTGCCGGCGGTTACCTGTCATTAAAAAAAGGAAGCGCTAAAGTTGCAGCGGCCGCTTTGTTCATTTCGGGGATATGCTGCATGGTCTCTCCCCTGATCTTCCAATTGCCCTTGTTCCTTTTCCTTGCCGTACTTTTTATCTGGGGCATGTCCGTGGTCATGGATTCACCCCAGTTCTCCACGCTCGTGGCAGCCTATGCACCCGAACACCTGAAAGGAACGGCGCTGAAGATCTATAATGCGATCGGCTTTGCAATTACCACGATCAGCCTGGTGCTGACCGATCGTATCTTTCACGGCGATGGTTTTTTTGCAAAAGAGAACAGTATGCTCATACTGGGACTGGGAGCATTGACAGGATTACCCAGTATGATCAGGCTTATAAAGCGTCAGTAAAATTTTTCCCGTGCAGTAATGGAGATTTTCAGTTTCCCAATTGTTTTTTAATAAAATCGATCATGCTGATCAGGTAATCCGGCGGTTCACTGCCGGGACCGTTTTGCCGGTAATATTCTTTCACTGCCATATTATAGGTTTCAAGGGCCGGCAAAAAATGTCCTTGCATGACCTGTCCATCTGCCCTTAGAGATAACGCATCGAGTGAGGAAGGATTCTTTGCAAGTACTTTATCAGCATACAGCATGGTCTTCGCCCCATCCTCATCGTGCCAGTAGTAACGGGCAGAACGGAGCAGTTCGGGTTCGCTTTCAGCAATGGCTCCACTCTGGTGTCCGCTTTTTACCGTCAACAGGACCGGATTGGAAGGAATAGTATTGATGAAACATTCAATAGCATAAATACCCGCAGGTATGGCGTTCATGGCTTCGGGTGAAATGCCATAACAGGTTGTAAAATATCCATCCGCATCGAGTACAGCTTCCACAACGCTCGCCGGTTTTTTCATCCGCTTCAGGGGGAGTTCAATATAATTCCTGGTAGCCGTGTTCATTACTTTCCAGCTAATGGCCGAAGTCCAGGAAGTAACGGGTGAACCCAGCCTGGTGACCTCAATGTTTCTCCTGCTTTTTTCTATGCTGTTCTTTTCCCGGTCATACTCTTCCTGTTTTATTTTCCCCGACTTCAGCCATTCATCCAGCTCTTTCATTCTTTCTTCACCGGCCCGGTTCCAGCGCCGGTCGGCCTGCGCCTTCCTGCTAAAGACCGCAACATCCAGTAAAACGGGTTCATCCTGGAAAACGGAGGCTTCCACCCCATCGTTCAGCCTCAGGTTAATGTTTACCTGCTGGGCCCGCGACTGAAAAAAGACAGATAGCAGCAGGACAAGGACTGAACTATATGACCTGGTTTTTTTCATAACTGCGCATTTAATGTTACAGGTTACCGGTTACCACAGGATTTAGGCGGGGTTCCCCTGCCCGAGATCCTGATCTGCCCTTTGCAATTGCCCCGGTTGGCAGCAGCGTCGCCAAACGTATTACCGTTCGCATTATAGCCGGTACCCGCAGCACTGCTGCAAAGTGATGAGCCAATGGCCTCGGGATCAAATCCCCTGATCGGTGTCCCCACATTGTCATACCGCATCACGCAACTCACATTGCCGCTGCGTAATCCCTGTCGAAGGTTAAACGAGTTCTCCGTCTCAGGGTTTTGTTCACCGTGATGGCAAACATTATTGGCATGCAATAACTCATGCGCCGCAACTGCCACGATCTTTACCGCCAGCTTATCCATCATATCCTTTTTCCTGCATACTTCTGCGATCTTACCGGAATAGATCCTCACTTCTATACCCTGGTTGGGAATGCCCGGCTGGTTGGTTGTCATGACTGCAATTCCAAGCAGGGAAGAATGATTCCCCTTATCGATCAGGCGAAGTCCTTTTTGATCCACCAGATGTGTGGATGGATTGAAATTGGCATTCACCACCCTTGTTTTATCATCCACGTATTGCCTTTCATTTATTTCATGAGCCTGCAGGCCGCTTACACTGGTATACGTCCCGAGGTCAAGCGCGCTTTCATTTCTCACAAAAATGTCTTTCTTCAAAAAACTGGTACGGGTATGTGAAATGGCATCCCCATCCATGACCCTGAACCCCCGGTATTCTTCATAGGTGGAAAGTCCGTCCCCGTTAAACCCATCCCCGGCCGGTCTGTCATCCTCGTCCTCGTTATTATTGGCAGGATCAGGGACCAGCACCCCTCCAGCCGCCGACCATCCTCCGTCCGCGATGCGGTTCTCATCTATGTCATGCGGGATCGTGACACGGTTATCCGCGTATTCCGTTTTTTTAATCCTACCCTGTGGATGTGTCACATCTGTTTTTTTAACCGGCACGGAAACATAGACCGGTTTGCCTTCAACACTTGTTTTTTTGTTCACATTGCCAAAACTCCGCAGGAAACCATACGCCCCGAAATCCCGGGAATGGACAATGATACTGTATTCCTTCTCCGGTCCTTTTGTCCGGGCCTGCTGGAACAATTCCTTCGTATCACATTTGGTACCGCTTGCTTTTATATCATCCCAGGCTTCATGTCCTTCTTCATTTTTAAACCGAAGGTCCCGGCACTGATCCGCCTCTTTAGGAACCGGTGTATTCAGGCAATCCCCTTTTTCAGTTGATACATTCAACAATTCGAAATACTGAATGCGGCACATATGCGCGAGCGCCGGTTTCCATCCACCGTCCTTGTACATCAGTTCCGATTTCAGCGCAAGTCTGTTGTCGTCTTCGGGCAGCCAGGTCAGTTCCGGGTGGCTTAACCGGATACCCGGCTGGTAGATATATAAAGTGATCTCCCCCGGGGGTTTGTCATTATCCTTCCTGGGACCGGCCGGGTTCTTTACTGTCACTTTTATTTTTACTTCGATCATTTCCTTTCCCGCGGGCATTTCAAGCGGCGCCTCATAGATGATAAACCTTCCTTTATCTCCCAGGATTATTTTTCCGCCGCCGGTATAGGTCCAGTCCCAAAGCAACAGGTCGGGGTACGACCGCTGGTAGGGCCCGGTATTGCACTGGTTAGCGGATACACAGGAGAATTTAAGCAGGTCATTATCCTTTTGGTCAGCGGCGCTAAGCAGGATCCACTGCCCCAGTACCATTTTATTATTGTCGGGTACGGGAGGTAATTGTATCGCGGGTTGCACCAGGTCGTCGAGTTCTTCCCATTTGGGGCCGTTAATACTGCAGGTACCGCTGGTAGTAGTGCCGGCAGGGGAAGAAGGCAAACTGTATTTATCCGCCGATGCCACTTCAACATTGTATTTATCCGGTGAATTCTTCACCCGCTTTGTTTTGATGGTGATGGTCCTGGTTTTTGTGGCATCCGGTACCGGTGATCCGTCATCAATGATCATGAGCCTGATGGTTGTTATAACGGTCGTATCCGCGGCTTTCGGAATGGGGATGACCGGTGGTTTAAAGATCACCCGTTCACCTTCCGCTGTCAGTTCATCCGGAAGGCATCCCAGTTTCACAAAGCTGCCCTTTCCCTCACCCCCTTCAATCACCCACTCAAATTTCACCCTTCCCTGAACGGCAATTGTTTTTTCACTCTTCGTGTCCCTGCAGGGTGGTCGCGGATCGCAGATCATTTTTACTTTATCCACGTCTGCCCCCTCCGCCACCAGGGCGATAAACTCATCCCTGAAAAGGGAACTGGTATTGGCGATGCCGATCTGTTTTGATTTCAGTCCGCCATCCATGGGCGGATCACCAAGGTCCTGGATCTGCGGCTGGCATTCCAGTTGATCCGGCGGGATGTCAGGCACTTCGATATTGCAGCTGTATTCGCAAACGGTACCGTCATTGCAGGTAACCGTTCCGCTGAGGTAAAGGGTAAAGGGTCCGGCTTTTTTTCGCTTTAGCTTTACATTCTCACCGTCATTCTTTCCCTCGATCTCCACCGCTTCTTTTCCGCTGTCGCCGATCTTCCATAAATAGGTGATCGGTCCGACGCCGCATACACTGCGGGTATTGCCGGTGCCAAAGGTCCCGGTACATTCCGCCTTCACTTTACCTGTATAATGGTAACCTCCACCCGCATTGGGTTTGACCTCAATTACGCAGCTTGCCGAACATTTGCAACGGCTGCGGGTAGTGGTAACGGGCGTTTCAGGAGTGGTGGGCGGTCTTTCCACGGTGGGCGGTGTTTCAGAACCTCCCGGGGTGCTTACTGTTTTCCCCGTTTCGTCGGCACAGGAGGTGGCAGTACAAACGGTTCCGTCTATACAGGTAACCGTTACCGTTACACAAACAGTATAAGCGCCACCTTGTTTCGGACGTGTGGTTACCACCGAATCATTCTTTTTTCCTGTCAATTCAATATTCGCCGCACCGGATTGCACACTCCAGCTGTAGGCAACCGATTTAACGAAGCAACCGGGAAAAGTATTAATGCCAATTCCGTATTGCCCTTTGCATTTCGGAACCGCGGATGCCCGGAACGTATTTCCGGATTTGGAAACAGTTACCGTTACGCCGCATTCGCATGATTTTTTCCTGTACCCGGGCGGTATTGCATCTTCGGGTGTATTGGTTTGCCCGGGTTGCGGCAGATCGAGATTGATATTCACGGAAAAATTTCCCGTTGTGATGCTCTGTGCGGGACAATGAACGGAAAAAACACCTTCAGCGCTGTCTGCCGGAGGCCAGATAGGGATTACCTGCAGATTCCCGTTCGTCATCGTAACAACACCCGGGGTCAGATTGGTGATCGTAAGGGTTGCCTTATCGGGCAATTGCTGCAGGCCCGTTACCCGAACATCAATATAAGTGTTCTCTCCTTTTCGAAGGTTGAGTTTACCCGTAGTAACCTGCAGGTCAACACCTGAAATTTGCCGGTTGCATTTATCCTGGCCATTCTCAGTGACCTGCATCATCCGGGGCCCCTGCCCGGTCTCTGGATAGTATACCTGGCATTGACGGGGTGATTCTGCGATTACGGCCATGGGTTGGGTGCCGATCATGCATTGTGTGTTTGATAGGTCGCCGTCAAAGCTGCCCTTGATCTGCAGCGGTGCTGCGGTCAAGGCATGGGAAGGGATCACGCATCCTTCAGTCTTTGGTTCAGTCACCGGACCTGCATTAAAGGGAAGTGTAAGTTGCCCGGCCCCTGAACCATTGGGTTGCAACAACTCAACCGGTGCACTCAATTGCCTGTCTTCCGGTATGATCCATTTAAAAGGTTCCTGTTTTACCGGCATCGTATACCTGTTGCCGCCAATATTTAATGTGTACTTTGAAAGTTCAGCAATATTTCGTTCGGTTTGCCGGGTATTGTTGCCTGCAGGTTCAGCAACCACCGTTCCGGAAATAATATCACCGGGCCGGATATCATCCGGGAGATATATTTTTACGGAACCATGCTGAGTGGAGAATACAAGGGTAGTTAAACCCTTTTGTTGGGTAATCGTTTGCGCCCAGATTATTGATGCGGGTACAAGCAGGAATAAAGAGAGCACGGCGGAGAAAATGTAGAACTTTCTCATAGCAGTGCTTTTGCTTAAAGTTAGATTAGTTTTATTGAAATCAAATGAGTAATTTTTATCATAGGATGGGAAAAAAGATCATCATAGTGGGCGCCACATCCGGGATAGGCAGAAGAATGGCCGAACTCTATGCGGAATCAGGTCATGCCATTGGCGTGACCGGAAGACGAAAAGAGCATCTCGACGAAATAAAGCAACAATACCCGCAACAAGCAG
>CAZEZE010000017.1:0-16527 GCA_964516445.1 uncultured Chitinophaga sp.
CCAGTTCGGGTGGGGTTTGTTCCAGCGCCTTCAGGATGGCCTCCTCGATCTTGAAAATACTTTTATCAAGCGCCTCGGCAATTTCCTGGTAACTCACCATGATCTGCTTTGGTATTCCCGTAACAAGGTCACGTCCGTTCACCGGAAAATCATCAGGCGGGTTATCGATCTCTTTCATGGCGGCACCTACCTGTATTTTGATCTGCTCAGCGGTCCTTTCCCCGATCAGCAAACTGTGATATCGACGGAGCGCTTCCATGATATCAGCGGTGAATTCATCCCCGGCGATACGGATACTCTGGTCGCATACGATACCGGCCAGGGCGATCACGGTGATTCCCGTGGTACCTCCCCCGATATCGATGATCATGTTGCCAACCGGCTCTTCTACATCAATTCCTATACCAAGTGCGGCGGCCATGGGTTCATGAATCAGGTAAACTTCTTTGGCACCGGCCTGTTCGGCGCTGTCGCGCACGGCTCTTTTCTCCACTTCGGTAATGGACGAAGGAATACAGATCATCATTCTCCAACTGGGGGGGAAAAGTTTTTTCTTGGGATAAACCAGTTTGATCAGCTCCCTGATCATCAGCTCCGCGGCGTTAAAATCCGCGATTACACCGTCTTTCAGCGGCCGGACGGTGCGGATACTTTCATGCGTTTTCTCATGCATCATCAACGCCTTCTTCCCCACCGCCAGCACTTCTTTCGGGTTATTCCGGTTCAGGGCAATAATGCTCGGTTCGTTCACCACCACTTCGTCGTTATGTATGATAAGGGTATTGGCCGTACCCAGGTCGATGGCTATCTCTTGTGTAAACCAGTTAAAAAGTCCCATTAATTTATATCGGATTTTACCTGTCTTACGAGAGACAGGTCGAGGGCAAAGGTGGAGGAAATAATTTGAATTATCAAAGGGAACTCTCTGCGGAACTCGGAATTTTTTTTTACCGCGCTGCCAATAAAAAATGATTACCTGCAAGTCACTACTTTCGTAACAACCGGTACTTTACCGTAAAAACCGTAAACCGGTTTTTCAGTTAACTTCACCTTATGCGGATCATCACCCGGACCGTCTTTATCCTCTCGATGGTGAGCTTGTTCGCGGATGTAGCCAGCGAAATGCTGTATCCCGTTATCCCTGTATACCTGAAAGAGATCGGCTTTAGCATTCTTCTAATCGGTATACTGGAGGGAGTAGTCAGTTTTATGGCCGGTATCAGTAAGGGATATTTCGGAAAACTGAGTGATGAAAGGGGACTTCGGCTGCCCTTTGTGAAACTGGGTTACCTTCTAAGCGCGGTATCAAAACCACTCCTGGCTGTTTTCACTTACCCGGCCTGGATATTCTTTGTCCGAACGCTGGACCGGCTCGGGAAAGGAGTACGTACCGCTTCAAGGGATGCCCTGCTGTCGCAAGAATCGACCCGGGAAACCAAGGCCAGGGTTTTTGGCTTTCACCGTGGTATGGACACCGTGGGTGCCGCGATTGGTCCCGCACTGGCCCTTGCCTACCTGTTTTTCAACCCGGGAGGCTACCAAACCCTGTTCTATATCGCATTCATACCCGGCCTTATTTCCATCCTGCTCATCTTCCTTCTCCGGGAAAAAAAGCAACCGGTTTCCACTCTCGGGAGAGGGAATTTCTTCTCCTTCTTCAAATACTGGAAAATCGCTGGAGCGGAATACAGGAAAGTGGTGCCCGGACTTCTGCTGTTTGCCCTGTTCAACAGTTCCGACATCTTTTTACTGCTGATCACCAAAGAAACGATCGGAAACGGTACATTGACCATCGCAGGGGCCGTATTCAATGCAGACACCATCACTATCGCCGCATATATATTTTATAACCTTGTTTATGCTGCATTCTCCTATCCCCTGGGAGCGCTGGCCGACCGGCTGCGTTTCAAGACCATCCTCCTGCTCGGGTTCATCCTGTTTGCCACCGTTTACGGAGGATTCGCTTTCCGGCCTTCCATCGCTGTTATATTTATCCTTTTCGCCCTTTACGGTATCTACGCCGCAGCAACGGAAGGCGTGATCAAGGCCTGGATCACCAATATTGCCCATGAAAAAAATACCGCCACTGCCATCGGTTTTTATACAAGCTGCGAGAGTATCTGCACACTGCTGGCCAGCATCCTGGCCGGAGCATTGTGGACCATTGCAGGAAGCACCCCTACATTTCTGACCACAGCTATTGTCGCAATTGTCGTCTTTCTTTATTTTTTATTGAGAATCAGCGATAAGAATAAAGGAAAATAATTTCCTCCTGTATTCTTCCTGTTTGGCACAGTAATGGCAAGTGTGGGCCTGAAACTGAACCATTTCACAAAACTTTTACTATGCGAAAACTAATCATCACGTGCCTGTCCCTGTTTCTTGTTTCCACCAGCTTTGCCCAGAGTAAAAGCACCAATAGTTCTTCCTACAGGACCGCGTTGGGGGTAAAGGTCTGGGACGGTGGCGGTATCTCCTTCAAACATTTCCTGAATGATCGCGGTGCATTGGAACTGATCGGCTATTTCTGGAACCGCGGAACACGTATCACAGGACTATATGAGATCCATGGCCCGATCAGCGGGGCTGCGGGCTTACAATGGTATATCGGTCCCGGTGCGCATATCGGGTTTTACAACACGAAATACGGCGATGGTTCCTTTATCGGTGTGGATGGTGTGATAGGCCTTGACTATAAATTCAGGGGCGCCCCGATCAATATCTCGCTGGACTGGCAACCATCATTTGAATTTGGTGATAACCGCGGATTTGTCAGTAGCTGGGGCGGACTGGGCGTTCGGTACACGTTTTGACGGAAAGTCTTTTACTGCCATATGATATAAGAGGCTTTCTCTAAAAGGAATAAATCATCACGGAGTTACAGAGAATTTGAGTTTCACAGAGAAAGAAAATCTGAAAATCAATTTTCTGTATTTCTCTGCTCCTCTGCGGTTCTCTGTGGGCTAAATAAAGAATTGGCCACAGAGAGCCACAGAGGAACCAGGTATCTCCTAAGCTGAAAATATCTTGAGACAACCTCTTTTTATTTTCCACCCATGCTTATTTTCTTAACTGGTCCCAAACCCGAGTTGTTTTTCGATCTCAACAGAAAGCGCTGGCAGTTTTCTTCTTTCGATCAGGAAACTGTTCAGTTGTGCGATCTCCCGGAAGATATAATGTTTATCTGCCGCCGCTTTCAGGTAATCCTTCCCGGTACTTCCCCCCGTGCCGATCCGGGTGCCGATCATACGATGCACCATATTCATGTGGCGGTAACGCCAGGAACTCAACTGTTCATCGATCTCCAGCAGGCAATTGAGCAACTGGAAGGGCAGTTGCAACAACGGGTAGCCCCGATAAAGCATGATGAACAAAGCGGCACGGTTTGCTGAAGCTGATAAGGTATGCCCCTGGATGGTGGAACTTCCGCCAAAGAGCTCATCGAATGCTGTTGTATTATTCTTTTCAGCATCTGCAAGACTTTCCCGGTAAATATCGCGGTAATGATCCCAAAAATTCTTATCGGCACCATCCCTGAGAAAAGGCATTCGTTCAAGCCAGGTATTTAGCAATTGCAACAGTGATTGCCCGCCTTCCGCTTTTTTGATCAATTCCACATGTTGCGGCCGCAATTGGGCGGTATAATATTCTTTTCCATGCCGTTCTTCAAATTTCAATCCCAGTTTTGCCTCGAGTTCCTTGAACTGCCAGCTTTGAAATCCTGATGCCGGCCGCAACATATCACGGAAGTCGAGGAAATCCATCGGTGTCATCGTTTCCATGATATCGATCTGGTGTACCAGCACACGTAAAATAGTGATACATCGGTTCAGCCGGTGAACTACAGTCTGCAGTTCTGGAGAATTATCATTCAGCGCAGGCTTGCTCATGATCGCGGCAATTGAGTCAACCTCATGATGGAGTTGTTTGAACCAGAGTTCGTAGGCCTGGTGAATGATGATGAAAAGCATTTCATCATGCGCCGGGAGATACTGCTTATTGCTTTCAGGGAATTGTGCCTCCAGAATTTTGTCTAGCTGCAGGTAGTCGTGGTAATGAACTTCACCGGGCATAATTGGGGATTTATACAAATGTATGAAAGCTGGTGCTGGCGAGCGGGGAGTGGCAAGTAGGGGGGACCCTTATACTTAAGTACTCCTCCCACTAGCCACTAACCCTTCCCCACTAGCCGTTTTCACTCAAACTCAAACCCGATATCACTCCTGTACTCCATCCCCGTAAATGAAACTTTCTGCATTTCCTCTTTAGATATTTCCACGGCATCGAAAACGGACCTGCCATAGGAGGTGATGCAAAGGACACGTCCGCCATTCGTCAGCACCTTTCCGTCTTTCTCTTTGGTGCCCATATGAAATAAAAGACTATCGGCCGGGTTGATATCACCAATGCCCGTTATTTCATATCCCTTTTCATACTCGCCGGGATAACCACCGCTCACCGCCACAACTGTACAGGCTGTTCTGTTGTCTGTTTCAATGTTGACAGAATCCAGTTGCTGGTTCGCTGCCGCGGCTAATAGCCGCACCAGGTCATTCTTCAATCGCGGTATCACCACTTCTGTTTCGGGATCACCCATCCGGCAGTTGTATTCGATCATAAAGGGCTCGCTATTCACGATCATCAAACCAAAGAAGATAAAACCGCGGTATTCGAGTCCTTCCTTTTCCAGCCCCTCCACCGTCGGTTTGATAATTCTATCTTCGATCTTTTGTTTCAGTTCCGCATTGGCAATGGGAACGGGGCTAACAGCGCCCATACCACCCGTGTTGGGACCCGTATCACCTTCCCCCACCCTTTTATAATCTTTTGCCTCGGGTAGGATCACATAATTCTTTCCGTCGGTCAAAACGAAAACGGATATCTCGATCCCCCGCAGGAATTCCTCAATGACCACGCGTTTGCCGGCTTCGCCGAATTTGGCCCGCTGTACCATCAGTTCAAATTCTGCTATTGCTTCCAGGTGGTTCTCGCAGATAACAACACCTTTTCCGGCAGCCAGTCCGTCCGCTTTCATCACAATAGGTAAAGGATGTTTGCGCAGGTACTCCACGCCTTCCTGGTAATTCTGCTCCGTGAATTCCCTGTACGCCGCGGTGGGGATATGATGCCGCATCATGAAGGACTTGGCAAATGCCTTGCTTCCTTCCAGTTGAGCTCCTGCTTTATCCGGGCCGATCACGTCCATGTCCTTCAGTAAAGGATCATTGATCAGGAAATCGGTGATCCCTTTTACCAGAGGTTCTTCGGGACCCACCAGCACCAGATCTATCCTGTTTTTTATACAGGCTTTTTTTATTCCTTCGAAATCAGCCAGGGAGATGTCGAGGTTCTTACCGCAGGATGCCGTGCCGGCATTACCCGGTGCAATGAACAATGCTTCGCAAAGGGGGCTTTGTGATATTTTCCAGGCGAGGGTATGTTCCCTTCCGCCTGAGCCTAAAAGGAGGATACGCATAGTTGGTTTGGCCGCTGGATTTTAATGCGTTGCGAATATCGGGTGTATCCGTTAAAGTTAATCATAAAAGTTTTTGGGTTCATAAATTTCAGTATTTTGGTTGGGCTAACGTTTGTTATCTCTGATTAGTCATCTAAAAAAACAAGTATGAACCAACCTGTAAAAACGGGCAAACACCCCAAGGCCCTTTATGTACTTTTTTTTACTGAAATGTGGGAACGTTTCGCCTACTACCTAATGGTGGGCATCCTGTTGATCTATATGACCGATTCCACCACCGGCGGAAAGGGTTTTTCCGGAAGGATCGGCGCGGATATAGTGGGAAGTTTTATTGCGTTGGTATACCTGACCCCTTTTATCGGGGGACTGATCGCAGACAGGTACCTGGGATATATCAAATCTATATTCATCGGAGGCAGTTTAATGGCTGCCGGTTATATCGGGCTGTCCTTACCGGGAGATACCGCCATGTTCATTTCCCTTGCCCTGGTGATTGTCGGGAATGGTTTCTTTAAACCCAACATCTCCACCCTGCTGGGAAATATTTATAACCGGGAGGATCTGAAGCCGCTGAAGGACAATGCCTATAACATTTTTTACATGGGTATCAATATCGGCGCCTTTGTCTGCAATTTCGTGGCTGCTTATTTGCGGAATGCCTATGGTTGGGGATATGCTTTTGCTGCCGCGGGTGTGGGACTTATCATCGGCCTTATCATCCTTGCTATTTCTGTAAAAAACAAGGAAATCCGTGATGCGGATGTTAAAAAACCGGTACAGGCAGAAGATATGCCTCTTTCAAAAATACTCTCCACGGTTTTCCTTCCGGCCATCATTGCAGCGGTGATCGGGTGGTTTGTACCCTCTCAGATCTTCGGTTCTCCAATTATGGGAACCAAGGCCAATGATGCTTTTATTTTCGCCTGTTTACCCGTGATCGCCTTTTATGTCTCCTTATGGGTAAGAGCAAAAGGTCAGGATAAAAAAGGGATCGGAGCCTTATTATTCATCTTTGCGATCGCCGTTGCATTCTGGACAATTTATAACCAGAACGCCACGGGTCTTACACTGTGGGCTGAAAAACATACCGACAGGGTTGCTTCACCTACCACAGCCCGGATCACAGGGGCCATTTTCCCTATGCAAAAAGTAACGGATACACTGCGCATGACCAATAAACTGGATGCATTCATGCGGGATGTAAAGGATGACAGCGGAAAGGTGATCCAGGAAATGGGACCCGATCCTTATTTTGTGAATGTGCCGAAAGAACAATGGCCCCAGGGGAAAGAAGTAAAGCTGACCAACACCGAATTGTTCCAGTCCATCAACCCGTTGTTCATCGTATTGCTGACATTGCTTTTTGTTCCCTTCTTCAGCTGGCTGCGAAAAAGGAATAAAGAACCGACAACCATGTCCAAATTCGGCATGGCCATGTTCATATCGGGTCTGTCGGCACTGGCCATGGTGTTTGCCATCATGTCCGTACCCTCGATCTACACACATAAAGCCTCGGCGATCTGGTTATGGATCACCTATTTTATTTTTACCATCAGCGAAATATTCCTGAGCCCGATGGGCCTTTCACTGGTATCCAAATTGTCCCCGGGTCGTCTTACAGCGCTGATGATGGGTGGCTGGTTCCTTTCCACTTCGATAGGCGGTAAGGTAGCAGGTGTCATGACAAGTTTCTGGGACGACTTCACAGATAAGAAAATGTTCTTCCTGCTCCTGGTCGCGGCCGCCTTCATCGGCGGCATACTGATCTATTCCAGGATAAAATCCCTGAACCAGATCGTAAAGGACAAGACCGGTTCTCATTAACCAATTCACCATTCAATTAAAGGTGGCTTTACGGCCACCTTTTTTATTTCCCTGACCCTCCTTTTTACTATCTTGACCACTTAAACGATTGCAACCATGTGGAAGAAACACCCGAAGGCCCTCCCCTTTCTTTTCTTTTCAGAAATGTGGGAGCGCTTTGGTTACTACCTGATGATCGGCATCTTTACCCTGTACCTGAAGGATGTGAAGGCCGGGTATTCCATGACCGAAGCGGAATCCGCCGATCTCTATGGCACTTTCATAGCGCTGGTGTTCCTGACGCCGTTCATCGGGGGGCTGCTGGCCGACCGCTACCTGGGTTACCGCCGTTCCATTATTATGGGTGGGCTGATGATGGGGCTGGGTTACTGCCTGATGTCGGTACATAACCTTGCGATGCTGTATATCTCCATGACTCTGGTGATCGTGGGGAACGGATTTTTCAAACCCAATATCTCCACCCTGCTGGGGAATGTTTATACCACACCGCAATATGTACATCAAAAAGACGACGGCTATAATATCTTTTACATGGGTATCAATGTCGGCGCCTTTATCTGTAATTTTTTTGGCGCTGCGCTGTATATCGTTTATGGATGGGGTGCTGCTTTTATCGCAGCTGGTGTCGGGATGTTCCTCGGCGTGATCATTTTCCTTGCCGGAACCAAACATTATAAGGCCTATGATGTGAAGAAAGGTGTCGGGGAAAATGATATGTCGATGACCCGGATCGTGGCAACCATTTTTGTTCCTTCGGTCATAGCCGGTATCCTGGGCTGGATGATCCCCGGTACCCTCGTGGGATCCGATTCCACCGATGCATTCCTCTTTGCCTGCATGCCCGTCATTTACTTTTATACGTCCCTTTACTTCAGGGCGAAAACCGATGAAAAAAGACCCATTGCCGCCTTACTGGCCATCTTTGCGGTGGTGGTGATGTTCTGGGCCGTATTCAAACAGAATGGCTCGGCCCTCAATACCTGGGCCGACCGTTATACCAACCGCGAAGTGACCGGCGTAGCGCAAAAAGTTTTTGACAAACTGAATTTCTCGCAATCCCTTATCTATCAGAAAGACTCTGTCGCTAAATATGATGATCAGTTCCGGCTGCAAAAAGAAGACGGCAAAGTGGTGAAGGAATTAAACTACCCCGTGTATTTCAAAAATATGCCGGTTGAGAAGAAACCCGCGGAAGGGCAGAGTATCAGCCTCTGGGCCACCAACCTGAGTCAATCCATCAATCCCGGGTGGGTCATTTTATTAACCCCGCTGGTGGTTGCTTTCTTTACCTGGATGCGAAGGAGAAAAAAGGAACCTTCAACAGCTACCAAGATCGCTTTCGGCCTTTTCATTTCAGCCTTATCCGCGCTCGTAATGGTTGGCGCAGTCTATGCCAGCCATAACGGCGGCGAAAAAGCAAGTGTGTTATGGCTGATATCAAGTTATGGCGTGATCACCATCGGCGAACTCCTGCTCAGCCCGATGGGCTTATCACTGGTCTCCAAACTCAGTCCTGTCCGTATCACTTCCCTGATGATGGGCGGGTGGTTCCTGGCTACTTCCATCGGCAATAAATTATCCGGCGTACTGTCCTCCATGTGGGATAAGTACAACCACAAGGCCGGTTTCTTCTGGCTGAACTTCGGTTTACTAATGCTGGCTACTTTCATGTGCTTTGCGATGCTGAAGTGGCTGAATAAGATCATGAAGGAAAAAGGAGTGAGTTGAGTTCAGAGTCGGGAGTCAGGAGTCAGGAGTCGGGAGTCGGGAGTCAGGAGTCGGGAGTCAGGAGTACGTGCTCCGTAGTGAGGAAATTATTTATAATTATAGGTCAATTCCAAATTTAGGTCACTGACTCCGAACTCCCGACTCCTGACTCAAGACTCTTTTCCTTATCTTCCCAAAACAAAACCCAACTGCCATGGCAGAACAACCCCACTTCAAACCCTTTGTACCGGCTGAGACGAAGATGGCTGAATTCACCATCAAGTCTATTATCACCGGGGCTATTTTCGGAATCATATTCGGCGCTTCCACGGTTTACCTGGCACTGAAAGCAGGTTTGACCGTTTCCGCTTCCATTCCCATTGCAGTCATTGCCATAACATTGGGCAGGAGGTTTTTGAAGACCACTATCCTTGAAAATAATATCATTCAAACTACCGGCTCTGCCGGAGAAAGTATTGCGGCCGGTGTGGTGTTCACCCTCCCGGGATTTTTGTTTTTGAGTGATCCCAACAGTGCCAATTATTTCGGCTATTTCACCATTCTTGTACTGGCCATCTTCGGCGGTATCCTTGGTACATTGATGATGATCCCGCTGAGGCGTTCACTTATCGTGCAGGAACACGGCACCTTACCCTACCCGGAAGGTACGGCCTGCGCTTCTGTATTGAAGGCCGGAGAAAAAGGGGGTGATTTTGCTAAGACAGCATTCCTGGGACTCGGATTCGCGTTTGGATATGCCATGCTGCAAAAAATATTTCATGTAATCAAAGAGGTTCCGGATTTCGCCACCCGCCAAACCAATAAAATTTTTCCCTCTGCCAGGGTGAGCGGGGAGATCACACCCGAGTATATGGGCGTGGGTTATATCATCGGACCAAAAATTGCCGGCGTTCTTGTTGCAGGTGGTGTTTTAAGCTGGTTTGTTTTCACGCCGCTGCTGGCAAGTCTGCTTAATGATAACGGTGATATCATTGCTGCACAGTTGGCCAAGCTGGGTTACCTCAAAGATGTGAATACGGCCGGCGGGCCGGGCGGATGGAACCCGGCCACACAGGGATTTGATGACTGGTCGCAGGCTATTTACAGGGCATACATTCGTCAGATAGGCGCGGGTGCCGTAGCGGCAGGTGGATTCATTACCCTGATAAAAACCATTCCTACTATCATTTCTTCCTTTAGAGGAAGCATGGGTTCGTTGAAAAAAGGGGGAGCCCAGGGCGACTCCCAGGTTCCGAGAACAGAAAGAGACCTTTCCATTAAAGTGGTGGGAATCGGTAGCCTGATGCTCCTGCTGGTGATCGCTCTCCTACCCAACACCCTTATTCCCGGTACCAACATCGGCAGTAAACTCTTGTTAGGTGTACTGATCATTATTTTCGGAGCCTTCTTTGTTACCGTGGCTTCCCGTATTGTTGGCCTGATCGGCTCCTCCAACAGCCCGATCAGCGGGATGACGATCGCCACGCTGATGGGGACCTGCCTGATCTTTATCGCGGTAAAATGGACAGGATATGTATATGAGCCCATGGCATTGGTTGTGGGTGGTATGATATGTATCGCGGCCGCCAATGCAGGTGCAACATCGCAGGATCTGAAGACGGGTTACCTGGTAGGTGCCACCCCCAAATACCAGCAGATCGCTTTGTTTGTCGGCGCCATCGTCTCTTCGATCGCCATCGGCGCAACTATAAAAATCCTTGACCAGCCGACAACTGAAATGGCGGCACAGGGTATCCAGCACGCTATCGGTACGGATAAATACCCGGCCCCGCAGGGAACATTGATGGCAACATTGATCAAAGGGATACTTTCCTTCAACCTCGACTGGCAATTTGTTCTGGTCGGTGTTTTCATTGCGATCGTTATGGAACTTTGCGGTATCAAGGCATTGAGTTTCGCTATTGGTATTTACCTGCCGCTGTCAACGACTTTACCGATTTTCATTGGCGGCGCCATCCGCGGTGCTGTGGAATGGCGGAACAAACGAAAAAAGATCCAAATTTCTGCAGAGGAGGAAGACCTGGGTAAGGGCAACTTATTTGCCACCGGTCTTGTGGCGGGAGGCGCACTGGCGGGTGTGCTGGTAGCCATTCTTTCCTCTATTCCCAGTGTCAGCAATAATCTGGGGAAGGTTAATGCCGAACATGGCCTTACCAGTTCGTTTGGAACGGAAGGTTATAAATGGCTGGGTGTCGCATTCTTTGCACTGATGGGATTTGTTCTTTACCGTATCGCGATCGGCAAGCGGAAGAATGTATAACACACAAACATAAAAAAGGCCTTCCTGGTACAGGAAGGCCTTTTAAAAAAAAACTTTGCTCAGATAAAGGACAGGTGATCGTATTGATGGGTCAGGATCGCCTTATCATCCGCCTTCAGCCATTTATTCAGTACGGTAGCATAGGCATTCTTGAAATCTACTTTGTATTTCAGGTCACCTTCATCCAGTGCGGCGAGATCCGGCATCTCGTTGATCAGTCCTTTTTGCTTCAGCCCTCCGCTGATGAAAAACATATTGTTGGCCGTTCCGTGGTCCGTGCCGTTGCTGGCATTCTGCGCCACCCGGCGGCCGAATTCAGAAAACGTAAAGAAGAGCACATCCTCAAACCGGTTATTGGCCTTGAGATCCTTTACAAATGCCTTCACCGCGTCATTCATTTCAGTGAATAACCGCTGCTGCTGGGCATCCTGGTTGATATGCGTGTCAAAACTTCCCAGCGACACATAATAAACTTTGGTATTGATATCAGAATAGATCAGAGAGGCAATTGTTTTCAGGCTGTTACCCAGACCCGAGTTCGGGTATGTTGCATTGGTAGGATGCATCCGGCTCTGTTTGAAAATATAATCCGCGGAAGAAAGTGTTTCCGCCATGGTTTTATACAGGTAATCCACGGGCTGTTCTCCTTTCACGTCATGGTGATCCTTCATCACTTCCCGGAAGAATTTTTCATTGGCTGTACCGTAAAGGCGACGGGGATCCTTTACCGCGATACCTTTAATATGCTCCCCTTTCAGTGAAAGACTGAGCACATCGTCCAGTTCGATGGCCTGTGTGGGTTTGTCACAACCATTGCACTGCGCATCCAGGTAACGGCCCAGCCAGCCGGTAGTCCAGTATTCTGAGCTCTGGCTGGCGGTATGCCAGATATCCATGCTCCTGAAATGGGAGCGGTCGGGATTTGGATAACCCACATTGTTCAATATGGACAGACTGCCATCGTCATACAAATCCTTGAAACCGGTGAGCGCCGGGTGCAGACCCGCTTCATCGGTCAGGCTGAGGGCTTTTGCTTTTTCAATACCCAGGCGGGGTCTGGCTTTATAATAAAGGTCATTTCTCACGGGGATCACCGTGTTCAAACCGTCATTCCCGCCACTCAATTGCAGTATCACCACCACTTTATTCCCCTGCGGCACCATTGGTCCCCCTTCAAATGCCTTGAGGAATTTGGGTACCATTAGTGATGCGGTTGCCAGCGAACCGACTTGTATGAATTCTTTACGTTTGATAAACATGATATTCGTTTTTAGCTGCGAGTTCCGAGTCGCGAGCTTCGAGCAGAGTCCTATACTCACAGCTCACAACTTATATTAACACAACTGGTATTCAGGAGTACTCATCACCTGTATCGTTGCCGTCTTAATAAAATTCTCTCTTCCCGACTGGTCGGAGAATTGTTTGATGATATCTTCCCCCACCTGCATTTTAGTCTGTAGCAGGATCTTTGCAACTGAATTGGTCAGCGCTTCTCTTGGTACCGATTCGAAATGTTTTACATAGTTCTTCCAGTCGATCTCAGCCAGGATGGGCCGGCCACCCATTGCTGCCTTCTTCTGCCCTTTCACCTTTGGTTCTTCTTTGGCATCCATCCGTCCCATCATCTGGTCATCGTCATCTTTAGGGCGTACATTCAGTTCATCCGTATCATCGATCAGCCGGGGGATCCGCATCCGCATCATCAGGCTGGAACTGTCGATCCAGTTCTTTCCCCCGGGCCAGCCGGCCACATTCGGCGGGTAGAACAGGGACTGTCCAAGTACCCGCTGGAGCAGCAGCAGCGCTTCTTCGTTCTCCAATTCCATCGGCAGCATACGTTGTATGCCCACCATCAATTCTACAGGGGATTTGATCAGTGCACCGATATGCTTTTCTTCGTAAAACCAATCGCCGGTGAAAATATCCTCCATCAAACCGGCGATCTCATAATTATTCTTAAAAAACCTATCTGCCAGCCAGTTGATCTTTTCCTCATCCGGTTTTTCATTCACAAAGAACCGGTATATCTTTTTCGTGATATATTTTGCCGTTTGTTTTTCCTGCAGAAGGATGTCCAGCACTTCACCCCCGTCAAAATTTCCCGTGCGACCCAGAACGGTCTTGCTCCCGAAGTCGTGCTGGAACCGCCGGAATACAAACTCACCCTTCACGTTTGCGCCCCATCCGGTAAAGGCCCTTGCCGCTTCCTTGATATCATTTTCCGTATAGTTGCCTCTTCCCAATGTAAAAAGTTCCATCACTTCCCTTGCAAAGTTTTCATTGGGATGATCCTTCCGGTTCTGCTGGTTATTCAGGAAATTCAGCATGGCAGCTGTTTGGGAGACCTCTTTCAGCATCGTACCGAAATTGCCAAGTGCATTCCGCCTTAAAACATCCAGCAGACCCTGCTGGTAAAAAATATTAAGGTTGCGGCAGGCAAAATGCCCGTGCCAGAAAAAAGCCAGCTTTTCCCTTAGCTGTGAAGCGCTGTTCACCATTTCATGCATCCAGTACATGTTCAGGTTGCGGACACCCTCGCGGTTTTTTTGCTGCAGCTTTTTGCGGTCTTCTGCCGACAATTCTTTTTTCTGCTGGCGGCCCACTTCTTCAATACCCATGACCAGGCCTTTCAGGTAATCATCGGCCACGTCAATATACCCGGGCTTTTTATCCGAAGCCTTTACCAGCGCTTTATAAAATTGTTTGGGGGAATATCCGGACAGATCGCCGAGTTGCTCCACAGCGGGACCAAAACCGGCACGCCACATCAGGTGCTGGTTTTTCAACTGGTTGCTCAGTGACATCAGGTTAACATTTAGGTTTTAGACCGTAAGTTCTGTAATAAGTTTAAAAAAAAGGAGGCAATCTTCAGACGTAAAACGTTAAAAAAGCTTACATTATTTTAAATTTGTTCCGTACTTCTATATGCAATTAAGGTTCCTGAAATTCCTCCTGCCCTTTATCATCTTTATAGGTGCCCTCCGGTCTTTCCATGCACAGGGCTGGGTGATCTGGATACCGGTATTCTTTGCCTTCTTCTTTATCCCCCTGCTGGAGGTCTTCATTCGCCCCGACCCTGCCAATATGAGCGCGGCGGAAGAAGAGATTGCCAGGAGGAACAAGGGTTATGATGTACTGCTTTACCTGGTGGTGGCATTCCAGTATTTCTCCCTTTATAGCTTCCTTTATTCTATGAAGTATGATGTGCTGACACCGGTTGATACCGCCGGGAGGATCATGGTCATGGGTTTGCTTTGCGGTGTATTTGGGATCAATGTAGCGCATGAACTGGGACACCGGGTCAACAAATGGGAACAGGCAATGGCAAAGTCCCTGCTGCTTACATCGCTGTACATGCATTTTTTTACGGAGCATAATAAGGGCCATCATAAAAGAGTGGCCACACCCGAAGACCCCAGCAGCGCACGGTACAATGAGCCGGTTTATCTGTTTTATTTCCGCACGATCTTTTTCAGTTATATCAGCGCCTGGCATATTGCCAATGAGGAAGTGCGCAAAAAAAACAAGCCTGTATTTTCACTTTTCAATGAGATGGTCCGGTTCTCCATCATACAACTTTCCTTTGTCGGTCTTATCTGGGGGATTTTCGGAGGACTGGTCACCCTGTATTTTCTGATCGCCGCGCTGATCGGCATCCTGTTGCTGGAAACAGTCAATTATATCGAACATTATGGCTTACAGCGGAAACCCACCGGAGAGGGGAAATATGAAAGGGCCATGCCGGAACACAGCTGGAACAGCGACCATGTGATCGGCCGCATCTTATTGTTTGAACTGAGCCGGCACAGCGACCATCATTACCTGGCCAGCCGTAAATACCAGGTGCTTCGTCATCATGACAATTCCCCGCAAATGCCAACCGGTTACCCGGGGATGATCCTGCTTTCCCTTTTTCCGCCTGCCTGGTTCTATGTGATGAACCGGCGGATCAAAAGAATGAAAGCACCAGCTACCGCGCGGTAGCAGTAGCAAGCAGGTAAGCCCTTACATGAACTGCTTCTTCATTACTCAACCCCGCCCTGGGCATCATGGTTGGCAAAATAGCATCCCATTGCCGGATACTGAATTGAGCAGTTAAGGGCAGACCATGACAACGATCGCATCGATTCATAAAGATCCGCCTGCCCGCCAGCGTATCCGGCGCCACGGTTTCCTTTGGCGGGTAGATACTTTCGATCTTTTTAGGTGCCGTAGCTTTTCTTCCTGTGATCACGGGTACCGCCTTCTTCTGGCAGGCAGCCAGTAAAAGCAGTAACAACCCGGATAGCAAAAGCATTCGTTTCATTGCTGAGTAAAAACCATTAATCGTGTTTTTGACAATGGTCAGGTAAAAAAAGTTTACGTCCTTATTAAAATGGTTCAAAAAAAAGATATATTTATTCGTCAATTTTTTCCCCCACATCAAATCAACAACATTTTTATGAAGAAATCACTCGGATTGCTTGCGGGAGTTTTTTTGTTTGCCCTGGGTTGTAACAAGTCATCCAGCATCAACGAAGACACGCCCTACAATGAAGAACCCGCCGCCACGCAGCGTAAATGCTCTGCGTATGAAGTGCTGGAAGAACAAATGCGGCAGGACCCATCTTTAAGGGACCGTATGAATGCCATTGAAGAATTCACCAGCAGGGTGGTGCAGGACCCAGGCTCCTACCGTCTTTTATCCAACGGCGACATTGAAATACCGGTTGTTTTCAATGTACTGTACCGTACAACCGCCCAGAATGTTTCCCTGGCACAACTGCAATCACAGATCGATGTGCTGAACGAGGATTTTGCGGGTACCAATGCCGATCATAATGCTACGTCCACTTACAATTCCGTAAAAGCCGGTGATATCCATGTCCGCTTTGTGCTGGACCAGGTAATCCGTAAGAAAACCAATAAGACCAGCTGGAGCACGAACGATGCCATGAAAAAAAGCGGAAGTGGCATTCCTCCCACCAGCCCCACCACCAAACTCAATATCTGGGTTTGCAATATGGGTGGCGGCATCCTGGGTTATGCGCAGTTCCCGGGTGGCAGTTCCGCAACAGATGGTGTGGTGCTGGATGATAATGCAACCGGCCGAACCGGAACCGCAGCTGCTCCTTTCAATAAAGGCAGAACGGCAACCCATGAAGTGGGGCACTGGATGAACCTCCGTCATATCTGGGGAGATGCCACTTGTGGTAACGACCAGGTCGGTGATACTCCGTTGCATAATACAGCCAACTAC
>CAZEZE010000018.1:0-16321 GCA_964516445.1 uncultured Chitinophaga sp.
TGAAAGAGAAAAAAGATAATTAAGCGTTGCGCTTCATAAGGACAGGGTTTAACGGTTACAGTTCTTGGTTCTTTTCTGTAGGTATTGGATTTTAAAAACGGGACAGCTTAATAGTTACCCGCCTTCGTTAAAACTTCAGCCTTCGTTTTGTTTCGGCTGACGGGTCGGCGGGTGAAAAAAGAGAAAGTTGACTGTCCGGTGATATGTCTCCCCGTTGAAACGGGGTGGTTTTTTCATTGGAACTGGAAATAGCTTTCTGGACGGTTATGGACATTGGATGAGAGGGTATAGACAGGTCATCCGTGTCAATCAACTTTCGGATCAAAAGTATATCCACATATATATGTTAACAAGAGGGTAACTGCCCTTTTTGAAATATTCGGTTTTTACTGGGCGTATCGTAAAGTTTCCGGGCAGCCATCGTAGAGTTCCGAAAAGGGGCTTTTCCTGCGGTACTTTCCGCAAATGTGAAATCAAGTACTTTCCCTATGGTGTATGTAGTGGGATTTTTCCATCTTGCATTCAGAATAATTACTGAATCCAATAATTTTTTTACTAATTAATTGATCCATGAAAAATCCCGAAACCAACACCGTTATCAAGGTGGCCATTGCTGATGACCATACTTTGTTCCGTACCGGCGTCAAGACTTCCCTCCAGGCACGTAAAGACATCCAGATGGTGGCCGAGGCCGAAAACGGCATGCAGTTACTGAACCTGCTCCGCCATATCCGTCCCGATGTGGTGTTACTTGACATTCAGATGCCTATCATGGATGGTCTTACCACGCTCCCGGAGATCAAAAAGCTCTACCCTGAAGTAAAAGTGATCATGTTGTCTATGCACAACGATCATTCTGTGATCTCTAAAATGATGGAGATCGGGGCTAACTCTTACCTGACCAAGGAATCGGGTTCCGAGATGATCTACGAAGCGATCCGCGGTGTATATGAGAATGATTTCTATTTTAATGAACTCACCAATAAGGCCCTGCTGAGCGGTTTACGTACCAAGCGTACCAGCGAATCCTCCATGCCGCAGGATGTTCAGTTAACCGATAAGGAAGTAACGATCCTGAAGCTGATGTGCGAAGAGAAAAGCACCAAGGAGATCGCCGATATCGTGGACCTGAGCCCGCGGACAGTGGAAGCCATCCGCGATAAGCTGAAAACAAAGACCGGAACCAAATCCATGGCCGGCCTGGTGATGTATGCCGTAAAAGCAGGCATCGTAGAACACGCGTAATTCATTAATGGCAAGCATATTGAACGATCCTGTCCGCCCCCGGGTGTGACAGGATCGTTTTTTTTGATCTATCTTAACCGGATGAACTATACCTGTTTCAACGGAACAATATTGCCTTCGGATCAGCCCGTGCTGCATGCAGCAAACAGGGGATACCGGTATGGTGACGGGCTGTTTGAGACGATGAAAATACTGCGGGGGAAGATCTTGCTCGAGGACCTGCATTTTAAGCGATTGTTCTCAGGACTTTTGCTATTAAAAACAGGGTTACCGTCAACCGTGACCGCCGACAGGCTGAAGGAAGAAATAGTGACCCTTTGTGAAAAAAATCAATGCGGGGAACTGGCCAGGGTACGCCTTTCCGTTTCCCGTGGCGATGGGGGATTGTACGATGTAGGTACCAAACCCGACTATGTGATTGAATGCTGGCCGCTGGATGTATCGGCCAATAGCCTTAATGAAAATGGCCTGGTCGTAGATATTTTCCCGGATTCGCGGAAAAGTATTGATAAATTCTCAGGGTTGAAATCGGCGAGTTTTCAGCCTTATGTGATGGCAGCGCTTTTTGCCAAAGAACAAAAACTGAATGATTGCCTGGTGCTGAATAACGCCGGGCGTATCGCCGATTCAACTATCGCTAACCTCTTCCTTGTAAAAGATGGCAGGATCAGTACCCCGGCATTGTCCGAAGGATGTGTGGCCGGTGTGATGCGGGATCACCTGATCGCCGCGTTGGGTGGAGAAGGACAGCTGGTCACCGAAACGACTGTCAGCGGCGAAGACCTGGCATCTGCGGATGAGGTCTTCCTGACCAATGCCATAAAGGGGATCCGCTGGGTTAAGCAATGCGGGGGAAAAAGCTATACCCATAAGCTTACGTTGAAAATTTATGAGCGGTTCGTTAAAACATTATTGAGCTGAACTTGTTGCTTCAACAGATGAAGCCTGCTGTCAATATATTCTGGTTCCGCCGCGACCTGCGGCTGGATGATAACGCAGGACTTTACCATGCATTGAAAGACAACAACCCGGTTGTACCACTCTTTATCTTCGACAGCAATATCCTGGATGAACTGGAAGACAGGACCGACCGGCGGGTGGAATTCATCCACCTGGCCCTGCAGGACATTCAGCGGCAACTCCTGAAGACAGGCTCTACACTTGACACCCGCTACGGAAAACCCGAAGAGGTGTTCAAAAAAATTCTTCAGGATTACCGGGTAGAGAGGGTATTCACCAATCAAGATTATGAACCCTATGCCCGGGAACGTGATGGCGCCATTGCAGCAATGCTTGAAAAACAAGGGATCAGTTTACACCATTTCAAGGACCATGTGATCTTTGAAAAGGATGAAGTGCTGAAAGACGACGGGAAACCCTATAGCATCTTTACACCCTATTCCAGGAAATGGAAAGCCTTGCTGACCGACTTTCAGCTTAAACCTTATGACACCCGGAAATATTTTTCCCGGTTTCACCGTCAACCGGAACGAAAACTGGTCACACCGGATGAAATCGGTTTCAAAACAACTGGTTTGCCCTTCCCCGAAAGGGAATGGAAGGGACAAATAATCAGGCATTATAAAGATCGGCGGGATTTTCCGGCACTGCAGGGCACATCAAGATTAAGTGTACATCTACGCTTTGGCACGATCAGCATACGGCAACTGGCCGGGGAGGCGGGCGCGCTGAATGAAACATTTCTTAATGAACTGATCTGGCGGGATTTTTACCACATGATACTCTGGCATTTCCCGAAAGTGGCAGGGCATTCGTTTAAACCGGAGTATGATAGAATCAAATGGAGGAACAATCCCCATGAATTCGAGACCTGGTGCAGGGGAATGACAGGTTACCCGATCGTGGATGCAGGAATGAGGGAACTGAATGCCACCGGTTTCATGCACAACCGGGTGCGGATGATCGTAGCTTCCTTCCTTACCAAACATTTGCTGATCGACTGGAGATGGGGGGAGGCTTATTTCGCAAAAAAACTTCTCGATTATGACCTGGCTGCCAATAACGGCGGCTGGCAATGGGCCGCCGGCAGCGGCTGTGATGCGGCGCCCTATTTCAGGGTATTTAATCCTTATTTGCAAACAAAGAAATTTGATCCCGACCTGAAGTATATCCGGAAATGGGTACCGGAATGGGAGGAACTTTCTTATCCGCGTCCAATCGTTGAACATGTGGCGGCAAGAAAACGATGCCTGGAAACCTATGCGATGGCATTAAAGAAATAACAGGTCCTCATCATCGGCTTCCCGGTTATCCAGTTCAAGAAAGACCTGGTGCAGATTTTCAATCGCCAGTTTTCCTTCCTCACCCAGGTCCCGGCTGTAATTATTCACATACAGGTCAATATGCTGCCGCATCACATTTTCACTCATTTCCTGTGCATGCTGCTTTACATACTCCGGAATTACCGGGTAACTGGCAAGTGCAAAATCAAGGCTGTTACGGATCAGGTCATTTACTTTCAGCGCAACAGTTCTTTTTATGGATTGGTTGATCGCAATGCCACCCAAAGGTACCGGCAGGCCCGTTTTCTCTTCCCAGGATTCACCCAGGTCTTTTACCTTATACAAGCCTTTCTGCATGTACGTAAAACGGTTCTCATGAATGATGACGCCCAGGTCGGTTTCTTTATTGATCAGTGCATCCTCGATGGCTGAAAAGAGCATGAACTTTTTATCGGTTGCTCCCGGGTAAGCAAAACTAAAAAGAAGGTTGGCCGTGGTGTGCAGGCCCGGTAGCGCTACGGAGGCCTGGTTGATATCATCGTCTGTGATCTCCTGTACTGAATCGGTGATCAAAAGGGGGCCGACCCCTTTCCCAAGCGCACTGCCACTGTTCAGCAGCACATATTTGTCAAGCGACCGGAAAAAGGCAGGGAAGCTGAGTTTGGTGATATCGAGTTTACCCTCAAGGGCCCATTGGTTCAGTGTTTCCACATCTTCCAGTACAGGTTCAAATTCAATACCACCGGTATCAATCTTTTGATTGACCAGCGCGTCAAAAATGAAAGTGTCATTGGGGCAGGGTGAAAAGCCCAGGGCTAATTTCATAATTTATCTAACAAATTGATCAGTTCTTTGTTCAGGTTGGCGACCGCCTTTTTCATATCCCAGTTTTTTTTATTTCGTTCACCGATATAATTACTGATACTCCTGAGCTGGAGAAAGGGTAACTTTTCCATCAGGCAAACATAATGAAGGGCGGCTCCTTCCATGGATTCTACTACCGGGTTAAAGTATTGACGATAGAAGGCGATCTTTTCAGGGGATGTGCTGATCTCGTTCACAGATATCCCGTTGACCTGTTTTAACCCGGTTTTTTTAAGCCATGAATTTTTATTGATCAGCCATCCTTTTGAAAAGGGATATTGATCCTGTGGTACCAGTTCCAGGTCAAAAAGGGATTTCAGTTCATTCAGTTCGATCACGCTCTGGTCTGCTATAGCTTCCTGTTTGACAGTTACAACTTCACCCAACGGGATACGCTGATTAAAGCAACCGCCTACACCAGCCTGGATAACAAGATCCGGGCGTTTGATGGCTAACTGGTGAGTGAGGGAATAAGTGGTAGCGGTTAAGCCGATACCGGTCACTAATACATCAACATTTGTAACGGCGGGCCATCGGTTTTTGCCGCGCAACCTTTCCAGGAACGTGGATATCTCAATCGCTGTTGCAGCTATTACCAGGCAAGTCATGCGGGGGATATGTTTTTTATCGTTGCGAAACTATAAACTATTGCCAATAAACAGGCAAGTTTTGTTACCTTTGCGCCTCACCTGTTTCTCCGCCCGATGCTGTGAGAAATGTAAAAAAGTAAAGCATGGTTTACTTGACAAGAATAGAACATTTTAACGCCGCCCACAAACTGTTTAACCCCAACTGGTCAAGGGAGAAGAATGACGAGGTCTTCGGACGTTGCGCCAATGAGAACTGGCACGGGCATAATTTCGAACTGTATGTCACTATTATGGGAGAACCCGATCCCGATACCGGTTTTATATTCGATGCCAAGAAACTGGGAAACCTGGTAAAAGAGAAGATCATCGAAAAACTGGACCACCGGAACCTGAACATGGATGTAGATTTCATGAAGGGTAAAATGTGCTCCATTGAAAACCTCGTGATAGGTATTTGGAACGAGCTCGAGCCCTGTTTACCAGCACCTGCCCGGCTGCATTGCCTGAAGCTGGTGGAAACATCCAGGATCTATGTGGAGTATTACGGTAGTAAGTAAGTGCGAACTATGTTGAAATTAACTTGTTATACCAGCAGTCGGGATCAAAAATCCGGATCATGAGCAAAAAAGTAGCAGTTTTCAGGAAAGAGCAATTCAATGCAGCCCATCGCCTGTTCAACCCGGAATGGGATGAGGCGACCAATGAAAAGGTTTTTGGCAAATGCGCCCTTCCTCATTTCCATGGTCATAACTACGATCTGGAGGTGAAAGTTACGGGGAAGCCGGATAAGCAAACAGGATACGTGATCGATATGAAAGTGCTGAGTGATATCATCCGCAGGGAAGTGCATTCACGTTTCGATCACCGGAACCTCAACCTGGATACAAAGGAGTTCAGGGACCTGAATCCAACCGCGGAAAACATTGCAGTTGTAATATATGACCTGCTCCGTCCGCATATTGATAAGAAAATGGACCTGCAGATCAGGCTCTATGAAACCCCGCGCAATTTTGTTGAGTACCCCGCTGAATAAAGGGGCATATAATAATTAATTCCAGTTATGTCATACAAAAAGATTGAACAGTACGATGAGAAAGCTACGGCCGGCCTCATGAAAAGCTATAAGGAGGTGCTGGGTTTCCTGGGCGAACAACCCGAACGTGAAGGGTTGCAGAAAACACCCGAACGGCTGGCGAAAGCGATGCAATACCTGACCCAGGGCTATCACCTGGATGCAAAAGCCATTATCAATTCGGCCAAGTTCCACGAACCGGTGAGTGAAATGATCGTTGTCAAGGACATTGAAGTATACAGCATGTGCGAGCATCATATGCTTCCTTTTTTCGGCAAAGCGCATATCGCTTATATCCCTAATGGCTGGATCACCGGGCTGAGCAAAATGGCCCGGGTGGTGGATGTATATGCCCGGCGGCTGCAGGTGCAGGAAAGGCTGACGGTGGAGATCATGAACGCGATCAAGGAAACGCTGAACCCGCTGGGAGTGGCTGTAGTAATCGAAGCCAAGCACCTGTGCATGATGATGCGGGGAGTACAAAAACAGAACTCGGTAACCACCACTTCGGCTTTCGACGGGGAGTTCCAGAAGAATTCAAGCCGCAGCGAATTCCTTAAACTCATCACGGCGGATTTGCATTAAAGAGTATATTTGCCGTCACGATAAGGTTTGGTTGAAGTTTCAATCGAACTTTTTTTTTGAATAATATCCCGGTCCTGCCAGCAGGACCGGTACAACGGGGGAGGGGGAATAAATTCCAGGTTTATGAAACATGCATTCGTCTTTCCGGGGCAGGGTTCCCAGTTTACAGGAATGGGAAAAGAACTATATGAGAACAGCGCATTCGCCAAAAAACTGATCGAACAGGCGAACGAGATCCTGGGTTTCAGGATATCCGATATCATGTTCAGCGGCAGCGAAGAGGATCTCCGGCAGACCAATGTGACCCAACCGGCCGTTTTTCTTCATTCTATCATCGCCTATAAAAGTATTGAACAGTCGCAACCCGACATGGTTGCTGGCCACTCATTGGGTGAATTCTCCGCATTGGTTGCCAACGGCACATTGAGTTTTGAAGATGCCCTGCAACTGGTATCGGTAAGGGCCCGGGCCATGCAAAAAGCCTGTGATGTCGTACCGGGCACTATGGCCGCGGTACTTAATCTTGCGGATGAAAAAGTGGAATCTATATGTGCCGATGTACAGAGAGAAACCGGTGAGATCGTAGTGCCGGCAAATTATAATTGTCCGGGGCAACTGGTCATCAGCGGTTCCGTAAAAGGAATTGAGGCTGCCTGCGAAAGAATGAAGGCTGCCGGGGCCAAAAGGGCATTGGTATTACCGGTAGGTGGCGCTTTTCACTCCCCGCTGATGCTTCCGGCAAAGGAAGAACTGGCAGCAGCCATCGAATCCACCAAGTTTCATTCACCAACCTGTGCGGTCTACCAGAATGTGGCCGCCAAAGGCGTTATGGATAAGGAAGAGATTAAACAAAACCTGATCGACCAGCTAACCGGTGCCGTTCGCTGGACACAAAGTGTGCAGGCGATGATCGCAGACGGGGCCTCTAAATTCACTGAAGCGGGTCCGGGAAAGGTATTGCAGGGCCTGGTACTGAAGATCAATAAGGAAATGGAAGTAGCCGGTGTGAGTTAAACATAGATTGAGCAATTCAGCCAATCTCCGTCAAAATCAGCATTGTATTTTTTATAAAAATGAATGGCCGGTTCATTCCAGTCGAGCACCTGCCAGACGATGCGACCGAGTTTTTTATCCTTCGCTTCTTCGATCAGCCTGTCAAATAATAGTTTCCCAATCCCCCTTCCCCTCGCGGATGCTGTAACAATAATATCTTCGAGATACATTGCCTGACCCTTCCAGGTGGAGTAGCGGATATAATAAAGGGCAAACCCCAGAATGACACCGTTCTCTTCCGCCGCAAAGGCCCACCAAACCGGGTTTTCCCCGAAACCGCTTTCCGTGAAATGTTCCAGCGTAACGGTCACTTCATCCGGAGCCTTTTCATAAACGGCCAGTTCCGTGATCAGCTCCAGTAATCTCGGGCAGTCTGCTTTAACGGCCCTTCGGATCGTACTACTCATTCATTATTTTTTTCGGGTTGCCTTAAAAGTACCTTCCGGTTGCACAAAACTCAGGGCCGTCACCTCCCCTTTCTCATTCACATCAAATTTCACACTGTAACCTTTGGCAATTTTCAGGTCAAACTCGTGCGGTTTGGCAGCTACCAGTTCATAATCAGGTTGCCCGGGCACCAGCACCATTAATGTGTTCTCACTGCGGATATAGACCTTCACAGTTTCACCCTCCAGTAAATAATCGCCGGTATATTTTTTGAGATCGCCCTTTTCCACTTTCATGGAAGGGGATTGTTTCTCAAATACAATATCCTTCACGGCAGGTTCCAGTTGCGCTTCCAGTGTAACAATTTCTCCTTTGTTATTCATGTTGAAACGGATCTTGGCGGCTTCTTTATTCTCTTCCGTTTCTTCCGTTGAGCGTATCCTGAAAACATCATAGTGGTAATGCTGCAGGTAGTTCTTGGTTCGCTGACCCCCTTCGTTATAGTCGATCCAGACGGTATCTTTTTCAATAAAGATCTTAACCTGGCCATACCCTTTATTCTCATAACTACCTGCATAATCCGGCATGGCATGCGAAGGAGCAGTGCCGGTTTTTCTGTTCAGGCTGTCAGTATTCGGTTTTGTTTTTGCGATGGAGTCCGACTTGAGTTTATCATTAAGTTGTGCTTTGCCCCAATTGCGGTACGGCAGTTTTAGCATCCTGTCAACGATAAAATTGCGGATACTGGTCGTGGGTGTGCTTTGATTCGAAACCACAAAAATCCCGATACTGTCGGAGGGGTAAAAACTCGTGGAGGTGATGAACCCGTCAATGCCACCACTATGTTCAACCCGGTAATGCCCCCGGTAGCTGCTGATGCCCCATGCCAGTCCGTATGCGCTCATATGCAGGTCGGGATATTCCGCACCAGGCAAACCGCCACCAGGAGCTATTTGCGCTGACATTGCCTGTGTTCTGTAACCGGTAGGGATGATCTCTTTGCCATTGAATTTACCGTCATTGATCCAGGTGAGCAGCCAGTTAGCCATCTCCTTTGCGCAGCTGTTGATGGATCCTGCCGGACCAATGGCGTCAATATTACGGTAAGGGATAGCTTTTATTTTTTTCTTCTCAGAAGAATAAGCCAGTGAACGGTCATCCGCTTTTTCCAGGTCAATGACCGACATATTTGTACGGGTCATACCCAATGGCTGAAGGATCCTTTCTTTTACATTTTCTTCCCAGCTTTTCCCGGTCATCTTTTCGATCACCATGCCCTGTGCCAGGTACATGAAATTGTTATACTGGAATTTTTCCCTCAATTCTGCCGTAGGTTCCAGGTATTGTATCCGCTCCAGCAATTCCCTCCGGCTTGCCGTAGTGCCGTACCAGGAATAATCATGACGGGGCAACCCGGTACGGTGGCTCATCAGGTCCCTCAGGGTTGCATGTTTATTGGTATAATCATTATGGAATTTCAATTCCGGCAGGTAGTCCCTCACCGGTTTATCCAGGCTCAGCTTTCCTTCTTTTTCCAGCATGCCCAGGATAGCAGCCGTAAATGCCTTGGTGCAGGAGCCAATGGCAAAAAGGGTATTCTCGGTGACCGGTAATTTTTTTTCATAGTCCCTGAAGCCAAAGCCTCCTGTATAGATCACTTTGTTCTTTTCCACCACGGCAATGGTCACACCCGGGGCATCCCATTCCTTCAGGATGCGCAAAGCAAAAGTGTCCAACCCTCTGAGACGGGGGTCGGCGGGATTTTGTGCCAGTACCTGAAATGCGGTGAATAAATGGACGGCGGTAAAGTAAAGAAGCTTTCTCATCGTGGTCAGGTTTTGGTTAATGCATGTTTGATGAAGTTACTTAATACGAAGGAATCAGGTTAATGCCTGGTGCAGGTCGTTGAGAATATCGGGTAAACTCTCGATCCCCACATTCATTCTAATCAGCCCGTCGGTAATACCGTATTTTTCTTTCTCTTCCGGCGGCACACTGTAATGGGTCATTGATGCCGGGTGGGAAAGAAGGGTGTCACAAGTGCCGAGAGAAACCGCTCTGACACACATTCGCAGTTTGTTCATAAAGTCAACGCCTCCCCGGAAACCGCTTTTCAGTTCAAAGCTCAACATAGGTCCGGGATGCCGCATCTGTTTCATGGCTATCAAATGGTCGGGATGTTGAGAAAGACCACAGTAGTTCACTTTGGCAACGGCCGGGTGATTATCGAGGAAATTGGCTACTTCCATGGCATTGTGGCAATGCCGTTCCATTCTTACTTCAAGCGTTTTCATTCCCTGGATCAGCAGGAATGCATCAAAGGGGTTGGAATTACCGCCAAGGGTCCGGTGCACTTTGGTACAATGGGTATTCATGAAATCCATATCCCTGCCCAGCAGTATGCCGCCAATGGCTGTGCCATGTCCGTTCAGGAACTTGGTGGTGGAATGTACAACGAAGTCCACACCATACTGAAATGGTTGTTGCAGGTAGGGGGTTGCAAAAGTATTATCACAAGCCACCCTGCAATGAAATTTTTTGGCAAGCAGGGTGAGTTCTTCAATATCCACACACTGAATAGTCGGGTTGGCCGGTGTTTCCAGGTAGAGCATTTTAATAGCAGGGTCTGACTTCAATTGCTCTTCCGCTTTATTCAGATCGCGGAGATCAGTGATCACGGTCGTGATATGCAAACCGTTCAGGATCTTATTCATCAGTTCATTCGTACCACCGTAAAGGGAATAATGACTCAGTATTTTGTCACCCGGATTTAAAGTTGCCAGCATTAATGTAGTGATAGCAGACATACCTGATGCATGCAGGATCCCTTTCACTTCCATAGCAAGGCCGAATGTTTCCAGCGCGGCGATCTTCTCTTCCGCTTCGGTCATCGTGGGATTGCCCCATCGGCTGTAGATGTATCCTTTTTCTTCTCCGCTGAAACGGCGCATGCCCTGTTCCGCATCATCGAATACATAGGTACTGCTGGCATAGATAGGTACCTGGTGGGCATAAAGGGGATCCGGGTGATGCCCCGCATGCACGGCAACGGAACCCCAGCCTGTGTAAGCCGGTCCTTTAGACCCTTCGGTCGGGGGATAACTTTTATCCATTTTGAATTATTGAAAGTTGGAAATTTGAGCCTGATCAAAAGTAGCTGATTTTCAACTTTACCAAGCACTACCGCATGAAAGAACTCCTCCGTCAATTCGCTCTTTACAACACCTGGGCCAGCCAGAGAATAATAACTGTGATCCTGTCTCTTCCGGAGGAAAAACAAATGACTGAACTACCCAGCAGTTTCAGCAGCCTCTATAAAACAGTATTGCACATGTGGGATGCTGAAAGTATCTGGTGGCAGCGGATGAAATTGCATGAAAGGATCATCCGCCCCGGTGAGAATTTCAAAGGGTCAATGAAGGATGTTTCAAATGGGCTGATCAGCCAGTCGAAGCAATGGGAAGAATGGGTAGGCCATGCCTCGGAGCTTTCCTTTGATCACGTATTTCAGTACCAAACCTTTACCGGCGAACAGTTCAAACAACCCACCTGGCAGATGCTCCTGCATATGTTCAACCACGGTACTTACCATCGTGGCCAGCTTATCAATATGCTCCGGCAACTGGGTACAGAAAAACTGCCCTCCACCGATTTCATCAACTGGAGCCGCGGAAAAAAATAACAGGCACTTGTTTATGTAAAACTTTCTCCCGCCACATCAGGAAGGGAAATGACTGGTATGAGGAAGTTATTACCCCTGTTTCTACTGTTTTTTCTGGTTGATCCGTATGCTTCTTTTTCCCAGGTACTGAGTGGCCGTGTCCGCTCGGAGGAAGGAGGAAACGCTGCCGGGGTATCGGTTCGCTTCCGGAACGCCACCAACGGGATTTCCACCAATACCGACGGGACCTTCAGGATCCGGGCGGCCAAATTGCCGGATACGCTTGATATTTCCGGAGTGGGATTTGAGCCCTATTATGTTGTCATAACAGAAAAAAATCTCAAGGATCCCAATTTTGAAGTGGTGATGCTGAACACCAGGTCGACCATGTCTGAAGTGGTGGTTACGTCGGCCTATGGTGCCAAAAGGAGCATGCGAACAACGTCCGTTTCAGTTTCCGGATCCGGAAGGACCGTTTTACGCGGGGAGTCATCCGGTCCTTTTGTAGGCGGTGAAGCTTCAGTAGGTGGCGGTTACCGTGATTCAAAATTATTTTTAGGGGATACAAATATTGGTCCCCGGACCGGAATGGCTGCTAAATCAAGGATACTCACTGCAGGCGAGGTGAATGATTTCAATAAATGGAAAATGTGGGAGGATTATACGGAGAGCGAATTCAAAGGAATGGGAAATTTCTGGGGCATGCGGGCGGATAAAAGATTTACCGTACAGTTGACGGACAAGAACCATAAAGCCATCATCAACGAAGCTGTTTACCTGGTCGACAAAGAAACAAAGGATACCGCCTGGAGGGCCATAACAGATAATACCGGCAAGGCGGAACTCTGGGCAGGATTTTGGAAGGACAGTATTAAAGCGGAAGGGTATGTGATCACTGACCGTTTTGGAAACACAGTTCAACATCCTGCCGGTTTTGCCAATGGCGTGAACCTGCTTACGGTAAACCGTACTTGCGGCGTGAGCCCGGATGTGGATATCGCATTCGTGGTGGATGCCACGGGCAGTATGGCTGATGAGATCGAATTCCTGAAACTGGAACTGGAAGATGTGATCCGTAAAACGATGGAAAAATACCGTTCACTCTCCCTGAGGGCCGCCTCTGTTTTTTACCGGGATAAGGGAGACGTGTACGTTACAAAACATGTAGCTTTTCACGACGATCTTCTCAAGACGATCAACTTTATCAAACTCCAGTCAGCCGGTGGCGGTGGGGATACACCGGAGGCGGTGGAGGATGCGCTTAGTACAGCACTTGACAGCCTGCAATGGAATCCGAAGGCAAGAACAAGACTGTTATTCCTGGTACTGGATGCGCCTCCGCATAATGAAGCCAAAGAAAGAATACGTCAGCTCACCCTCAAAGCTGCTGCCAAAGGGGTGCGCATCGTTCCTATTGCCTGCAGCGGCACGGATAAATCCACTGAATTCCTCCTCCGTTCCATGGCGCTGGCCACCAATGGTACGTATGCTTTCCTTACCAATCACAGTAAGGTAGGTAACAACCACATTGAACCAACAACTGATAAATACGAAGTGGAGCTGCTGGGAAAGCTGTTGGAACGCATTATCGGTCAGTACCTCATGGCACAGGATTGCCGCGCGGATAGTAAAGAACTGGTGCAGCAACCGGTGAAACAACCGGAAAATATTCTCTCCGTTAAACTCTTTCCCAATCCTACCAATGGCCTTTTCACGATTGAAAGCAGGAACGAAATAAAAGAGGTATTCATTACCGATTTCACCGGAAAGATCCTGATGCGGATCGCAGTGCCTGCAAAAAAAGGACGTTGGCAGGTGGATATCGGCGGGTATCCTTCAGGCACCTACCTGGTGAAATACATTACCGCCGATAATAAATGGGGAGCGGAAAAAGTAGTGCTTATGCGATGATCAGCAGAGAAGAAGGAGGGAAAAATCTGTTTGCCGCGATGTGTATTGTATTTATTTTGCCGGATGAAATTGCCATTTATGATGGTGTTGTTGATGGCCGTACAACTCATGATTGCTGCCTGTCGTGATGAAAGGCCGCTTACCATCAAGGATCTGGATGAAAATATGATAGACCTGAAAGCATATCAGGAAAACATGGGAGATGAATTAAAGGCCGGAAGGCTTGAAGATGCGGTATGGTTGCTGGAAGGTATGGACAGTATCCTCATTGAAGTGGGACGTAAATTCAGGGAACACCGTAAGTTAAAGGACCGGTTTTCCTATTTCTATAACGACCGGATGAAAAAACCGGTGAAACTGATCCGTTCGGGTATTAAAAAGAACGATACCGCCCTTGCGATGAGCGGGTATCGTTTACTGGTCAAAAACTGTAATAACTGTCATATCGATCATGATATTGAAAAAACGGTGCGTTTCTGAACGTCTTTAATCAGTAAGCCCATTTCAGCAGGGTGGCGCCCCAGGTAAAACCTCCGCCAAAAGCCGACAAAACAATGTTATCTCCTTTATTCAACTCATGCCGCCACTCCCATAGGCAAAGTGGGATGGTTGCCGCGGTGGTATTCCCGTATTTCTCAATATTGATCATCACTTTTTCCTTTGGCAAACCCATGCGGTTTGCCGTAGCATCGATGATTCGCAGGTTGGCCTGGTGGGGTACCAGCCAGGCAATATCTTCACCGGTCAGATTATTCCTTTCCAGTAGTTCCGCACTTACATCGGCCATTCCTTTCACTGCAAATTTGAAAACGGCCTGACCTTCCTGGTAGGCGTAATGTTCTCTTGCCATAACGGTTTCTATACTGGCAGGTTTTTTTGAACCGCCTGCTTTCATGTGCAGGTACTGGTTGCCGCTACCATCACTTCTTAAAATACTGTCAAGCACCCCGTAGCCTTCATGGTTGGGTTCAAGTAAAACCGCGCCGGCACCGTCTCCAAAAATGATACAGGTAGTGCGGTCCTGGTAATCGACAATGGCACTCATTTTATCTGCCCCGCAAACCACTACTTTTTTATAGCGCCCGCTTTCTATCAGGGAAGCGCCCAGTGTAAGGGAATAGAGAAATCCCGAACAGGCGGCAGATACATCAAAGCCCCAGGCATTCTTTGCCCCCAGTTTATCGCAGGCGATATTGGCGGTGGCGGGGAATACCATATCCGGTGTTACCGTCCCCACGATCAGGCAGTCTATTTCTTCCGGGCTTATTCCTCTTTTCTCGCAAAGCTGCTTTACGGCAGGCACTACCATATCTGAGGTGCCCAGTCCTTCACCCCTGAGGATCCGTCTTTCTGAGATGCCGGTGCGGGTCCGGATCCATTCATCATTGGTGTCGACCATTTTCTCCAAATCAAAATTGGTGAGCCGGTCTTCAGGAACAAAGCCCCCCACAGCCGTGATGGCGGCGTTTATTTTTTTATTCATACGGGAGTAATATTATAATAAAACGGCCAAAGTTAAGGAAGAAGTCTTCAGTCCTCAGTCCTCAGCCTTCAGTCCCCGGTCTGCAGTCGGCTATTCTATTTCAGGTTGTTTCACTTATTTTCGCAGCCTATGATAGCCTACCTGAAAGGTGGTTTTGTGTATAAAAGTCCGGCCGTTGTACATGTAGAAGTGAACGGGGTGGGATACGAGGTACAGATCAGCCTGAATACTTATTCAAAAATTCAGCAACTGGAAAGCGGGATGTTGTATACGGCCCTTCTGATCCGGGAAGACGCTCATATACTTTATGGTTTTTATGATTTACCCGAAAAGGAAATGTTCCTGCAGCTTCTCGGAGTGTCGGGGATCGGAGCTTCTACGGCAAGGGTCATCCTGTCTTATATGAAACCTGACGAACTGACAAAAGCCATTCTACAGGGGGATAGCCGGACCCTGGAAGGGATAAAAGGAATCGGGAAAAAAACTGCTGAAAGGATGGTGCTGGAACTAAAGGATAAAATGATGAAATATAGCCCTGAATCAAATAATTTTCCCATGAAAAACAATACTTTGCATCAGGATGCGTTAAATGCATTGACCGCTTTGGGCATCAACCGGAACGCTGCCGGCCAGGCCCTTGAAAAGGTTTTAGCGGCCAATTCCAATTTACCTGTCGAGGAACTGGTTAAATTAGCACTTCGTACCCTCTAATTCGACTATTTACGGAAACTAATTGATGGAGAGAAAACCTTGAACCTTACAGCTGCCTATATCTTCCGCACTCTGGTATTTTTTACCATTTTGCTCACCTGTTCTTTGCGGGCCACTGCCGGCTATTTCGAAAACGGCCGGAATGGTAAAAGGAGGATTGCTACCGACACTACACGCTACCCTCTGCGCGACCGGCCGGGTGATCCCTATACCTATCCTAACAACAATCCTTTTGATCTTCGCGATACTTCTTTTATCAAAAGGAATATCGAGTACGATCCCAGGACAAAGCAATACTACATCGTTGAAAAGATCGGGAACCGCTACTATCGCACGCCGGTCTCCTTTTCTATGGAAGAGTTTGTAAAAATGCAGGGCGAAAAGGATGAGAAAGATTATTTCAAAAAACGTTCGGCCTTACTGGCGAATATGAACCGGCGGCTGTTCAAACCCAAATTCAAAGTATCAAACGACTGGTTCAACCGGATCATGGGCGTAGGACCCGACGGGAAAGTG
>CAZEZE010000019.1:0-16318 GCA_964516445.1 uncultured Chitinophaga sp.
CATTTCTCAAAAACTTTCTTTACTTCCTCTTCTCTTCCCTGCTGCGCTACCAGGAGCATTCTTTCCTGGCTTTCGCTGAGCAGCAGTTCCCAGGTCCTCATATTCTGTTGACGGGTGGGCACCTTTTCAAGATCGATCCGCATTCCGACACCTCCTTTGGCGCTCATTTCGGCGGTGGAGCAAATAATACCGGCAGCTCCCATATCCTGCATACCCACAACCGCGCCGGTCTGTATCACTTCAAGGCAGGCTTCGAGTAATTTCTTTTCCTGGAACGGGTCACCCACCTGAACGGCGGGCAGGTCCTGTGCGCTCTCTGCTGTGATATCAGCCGAAGCAAAAGAGGCACCACCGATCCCGTCCTTCCCGGTGGCACTGCCTACAAACATAACAGGATTCCCTTTCCCGAGTGCGGTTGCGGAGACGGTCTCACCCGCTTTTACAATACCCACGCTCATGGCATTTACCAACGGGTTGGTATGATAACACTCATCAAAATAAATTTCACCTCCAACGGTGGGAACACCAAAACAATTTCCATAATGACCGATCCCGTGCACAACACCGGATAATAGATGCTGTGTCCTGTCTTCTTCCAGGTTCCCGAAACGAAGTGAGTTCAACGCGGCAATGGGCCTGGCGCCCATGGTAAAAATATCACGGTGAATACCGCCGACACCGGTGGCAGCGCCCTGGAAGGGCTCGATGGCCGAAGGATGGTTATGCGATTCAATTTTAAAAACGACACCCAGGCCCTCCCCGATATCCATCAGTCCCGCATTCTCTTCTCCGGCTTTCACCAGTATTCTTCCACCTTCACGTGGTAAGGTCTTCAGCCATTTAATCGAATTTTTATAGCTGCAATGCTCGCTCCACATACCGGAAAAAGCACAGAGCTCATTGAAATTGGGAACCCTTCCGAGTTTTTGTTTTATCAGTTCGAATTCTGCAGCAGTCAGGCGCAGTTGTTCGGCGGTTTGCACGGTTACTTCCATGTTGCGAAATTACGGAAATATGAAGTCAGAGACCTGATCAGGAAGAAGGTCCGGAAGTCGGAAAGTCCGTAAGTCAGGAAGATTATTTCCTTCAATCAAAATATCCTTACTGCTTCCCGTCTTCCGGACTTCCCGACTTCCGGACTTTCGGTCTTTCAAACTACCGGTCTCACCGTCTTTCCAATAATAATGGTTATTTTGCAGGTTAAACCTTTTTCTGTTGGAGTACCTGCTGTTTGTTGTTTACCTGGTATTGTTTGCCTGGCTGGTCACGAAGGTGAAATTCTTTACGGGCATTGGACTCAGTAATCCACAACTCATCATCATTTTCCTGCTAAAAGTAATGGCAGGTATTTTTTACGGCTGGATCGGGTTGTATTATGGTGGTCTCGCCCAGATGCAGGACACCTGGGGTTTTCATTCCAGCGGGATCGATGAGTACCACCTGTTATCCAGCAACCCGCAAGAGTACTTCACCAATCTTTTCAAGGATCCCTATGAAGGCGGCATCCTGAAATTCTTCGAAAGCAATGATTCTTACTGGAATGACCTGAAGGGCAATGTCCTGATCAAGTTGTTTTCGGTTTTCAATGTTTTCAGTTTTGGCTTTTATTATGTGAATGTTATTTTCTATGCCTTCCTGACACTCTTCGGTGCTATCGCAATTTTCAAGGTCATGAATGATGCGTTCCCCGGAAGGAAACTGACGATCCTGCTGGCTACATTCCTGGTACCATCATTTTTATACTGGACCAGCGGACTGCATAAGGAGGGTCTCATTTTCACCGGGATCAGCCTGGTGGTGTACAGCCTGTATTTCAGTTCTAAAGAAAAGAGATGGGGATACAGAAAGATCACTGCCCTGGTTGTCGGCCTGCTGATGCTGCTGGTACTGCGCAATTTCATACTAGTCATCATCATTCCCGCGATCATTGCCTGGCTTAGTGCCAACAAGTGGCCCCGGTACGGAACCGCTATTTTTGCATGTATTTACCTGTTATTCGGGATATTATTCTTCACAGCGAGGTATGCGCATCCCCGGTTTGATTTCCCGCAGGCAGTTGTCAACAAACAACAGGAGTTCATGCAATTAAAAGGGGGCAATTCCAGCATACCAATAAAGGAACTTGAACCCACCGCGATCAGCTTTTTGAAAAACACACCGCAGGCGATCAATCTTTCCACGATCAGACCCTATCCCAGTGATGTACGACACATCCTGTCACTGGCGGCAGCAATCGAGATCAATCTTCTGCTGCTCTGTTTCCTGCTTTTCCTGTTCTGGCATAAAAACGGACTCCGTTCAAGGAACCTGATACTCTTCTGTCTATTCTTTTCTTTCTCGGTACTACTCGCCATCGGTTTCAGTGTAAATAACCTTGGCGCTATTGTACGATACAGAAGCATTATCATGCCATTGCTGGTGGTACCCATGCTGGCAAGTACGGATTGGGGTAGGATCAACAGGCTTTTTTTCAATAATATTAGAAATAAAAATAATATAACTAAATCTGCATAAAATACTCATTTTTTCAAGCGACTCTTTGTTTTAAATAACATTTTTTCCCCAGTTGACTTATAATTTTTTATGTTTTTTCGGAATTAGTTGGAATAATTCTGCGAATACTATTGCTTTGCAGAAAAATTACATCCATGTCGCTCCGATTTACTGCACTCAACAACCTGGTTAAAAATTCTGAAACACGTTTGGAAGAAACCACCCGGATCACCGGGTTATTTGGCTCTCATGTTTTTAATTTAAACATTGCGCGCGAAGTATTAAGCGATGAAGCATATAAAAGTCTCCGGTCCTCCATCAAAGCCGGACAAAAGATCGACCGGGCAATGGCTAACCAGATTGCCAACGGTATACGTGCCTGGGCAGAAAGCAAGGGAGTGACCCATTTTACACACTGGTTCCAGCCGCTTACTGGTACCACTGCCGAAAAACATGACTCCTTCTTCACGCTGAAAGGCGATGGCACCCCGATCGAACAATTTGAGGGAGATGCGCTGGTTCAGCAGGAACCGGATGCCTCATCTTTCCCCAGCGGAGGATTGCGGGCCACTTTTGAGGCCAGGGGATATACGGCATGGGATCCCTCCTCCCCCCCCTTTATCATGGAGATCGGCGAGGGCAAGACACTTTGTATTCCCACCATTTTCGTTTCTTATACAGGCGAATCACTCGATTATAAAGCGCCGTTACTGAAAGCCCTTGATTCCCTGAACAAAGCCGCCGTGGATGTTTGTAATTATTTTGATAAGAACGTGACAAGGGTTGCGCCCACCCTTGGCTGGGAACAGGAATATTTTGTAGTAGATGAAGCGCTTTTCAATGCCCGTCCGGACCTGGTGATGACAGGCAGAACGGTCTTCGGTCATTCTTCCGCCAAGAACCAGCAACTGGAGGACCATTATTTCGGTTCGATCCCCGAAAGAGTCTATGCTTACATGAGGGATTTTGAAACGGAGTCATACAAACTAGGTATCCCCCTGAGAACCCGGCATAATGAAGTGGCGCCATCGCAGTATGAATGCGCTCCCATTTTCGAGGAAGTAAGTGTTGCGGTGGATCACAACTCCCTGCTCATGGATGTAATGGAAAGGGTGGCCCGTCGTCACAACCTGCGGGTGCTGCTGCATGAAAAACCATTTGCCGGCATCAATGGCAGCGGCAAGCACAATAACTGGAGCATGGCTACCGATACGGGCGTAAACCTGCTGGCACCGGGGAAAACACCCAAGACGAACCTGATGTTCCTTACTTTTTTCGTGAACACCATCAAGGCCGTTCATGATTATTCCGATATTCTCCGGGCCTCAATCGCATCGGCGCAGAACGATCACCGTTTGGGCGCCAACGAAGCGCCCCCGGCGATCATCTCGGTATTCATCGGGGATTACCTCAGCAAGGTGCTGACAGAGATCAAGGAAAGGGTGAAAGAGAAAATGGATGAAACCGATGAAAGCCTGTTGAAGATCGACATCCACAAGAGCATCCCGGAACTCCTGATGGACAACACCGACAGGAACCGCACTTCACCCTTTGCCTTTACCGGCAATAAATTTGAGTTCCGGGCCGTGGGTTCTTCCGCCAACTGCGCGAATGCAATGACCGCCCTGAACACGATCATGGCGCAAACCCTGAAACAATTCAAAAAAGATGTGGATGCGCTGATCGAAAAAGGGGAAAAGAAAGAGATCGCTATAATGCATACGATACGTGAATACATTGTAGCCAGCGAAAAAATATTGTTTGAAGGCGACGGGTACAGTGAAGCCTGGGCCAAAGAAGCGGAAAAAAGGGGGCTGCCCAATGTGAAGACCACACCCCTTGCCCTGGATGCGATGGTCACCAAAAAAGCTAAGGACCTTTTCGAAAGCAATAATGTGTACACCCACGACGAGCTGGAAGCAAGACATGAAATCGAACTTGAAAAATATATCAAGAAAGTGCAGATCGAAAGCCGCATCATGGGTGAACTGGCCACCAGCCATGTGTTACCCGCCGCAATCCGTTACCAAAACCTGCTTGCCAATAATATCCGGGGTTTGGTAGACGCCGGTTTGAAAGAAGCCTCCTATTCCAACCAGAAACAGATCCTGGAAAAGATATCGGAGCATATCAACAAGACCAGCGACCTGGTGGAGAAAATGATCGAGGCCCGGAAACTGTGCAACAATATGGACAACACCCGTACAAAAGCCATCGCTTACCAGTCCCAGGTGAAGGATACCTTCTTTGACGAGATCCGTTACCATGTCGACAAACTGGAACTGCTGGTGGATGACAGGGAATGGTACCTGCCAAAATACAGGGAGATGCTTTTCCTGAGATAAGAGGTGTATTTGAAATCTTTTCAAACCCTGCTTCGGCGGGGTTTTTTATATTCCCTCGTATAAACAACACAGCAACAGCACACGATCAGTACAATCTTTTCATTTGCCCGTTAATGGTATACTTAATTGGATGGTAGTGCCTTTACCGGGTTTACCGGTTATCGCATATTCGCCCCCGATGGTCGCGGCCCTTTCCCGCATACCCAGAACGCCCAGCGTCTTCCTGGCAGCGACCTCAGACTGATCAAATCCCACTCCGTCATCTTCGATCAGTAAAGCGATCGTCCCGTTATTTTTATCAAGACTCACCGCTACATTTTTGGCCTGGGAATGCCTCGCAACATTGGTAAGTGATTCCTGGAATATCCTGAATATCCCGTTCTTGACAAGATCGGGTAAATTTTGCTCGTCGATATTCGGACTGAACAATGTGTGGATACCGGTTCTTCTTTCAAATTCATTCAGCGACATTTCAATGGCAGCTCCCAGACCGATATCGTCCAGCACGCTGGGGCGCAGTTCTGTTGAAATACGACGGACCGACCTGATCATCTGGTCTACCATACCCAGTATATCATCGGTGCGTCGGGTTACAGCGGCATCTGTATCCAGGAGTTTCTTTTTGATCCAGGAAGCGTCGATCTTCAGCACGGTGAGTTGCTGTCCCAATTCATCATGTATCTCCCGGGAGATCGATGTCCGCTCTTCTTCCCTTACCTTTTGAAGGTGTTCTGTAAGCCGGCGAACGGCATGATAGGATTCTTCCAGTTCCTTTTCCGCTTTTTTCCGCTTCGTGATATCCCGGATAGAGGCGGTAACAAGCACACCCTCCGCTGAATCAAACGGGGAAAGGCTGATCTCCACCGGAATCTCGGTACCGTCCATTCGAACTGCTACCAGGTCCTTGCCGGCTCCCATTGGCCGGGTACGGGAATTATTACCGAACTGTCTGCGGTATTCGGTATGCTGATGCCGGAAGGCAGCCGGCATTAATTGTTCCACCTGCATTCCTATAAACTGGCTCTTGCTATACCCGAACATCGTCACTGCCTGACGGTTAGCGATCTGGATAATTCCTTTCTCATCAACGATCACGGTAGCATCAGGTGCTGTGTCAACCAGCGACCTGAACCTGTCCTCCTGTTCCCTGATCACCCTTTCCGTTTTTTTTCTTTCTGTAATATTCCGGATGATGGACAATATCCTTCCATCCCCTATGAGTTTAGAATTGAGCTCGATATCGAACAATGTCCCGTTTTTGTGAAGCCCCCTTCTTTCTGCCAGTAACGAACTGTCGGTCCGTAATAAATCGAACCGGATGGGTTTATTCTCCAGATCAGCGGGATCCAGGAAATAGGTGATCTTCAACGACAATGCTTCCTCCCTGGAATACCCGAACATGCTGCACAGGGCGGTGTTCACTTCAATGATATCACCCTTAAAATCCGCCACCAGGATGCCGTCGGATGCCTGCTCCACAAGCGAACGATATTTTTGTTCGCTTTGCCGGAGTTGTTCCTCTGTCTTTAATCGTTCCGTCAGGTCTCTTGCCACACCCAGGTAACGGCCGTCAGAAAGTTTTTTAACATGCAGCTCCGCTTCAACTGCTGCCCCGTCCTTTCTTTTCAGTCTTCTCCTGGTAATGGTTGGCTCCCCCCTGTTCAACAGGTCAAACCGGAAGGGGTTTTCCCGCAGATCTTCTACGAACACAAAATCCTTCAGCGACATTTTTCCCATCTCCGCCGGGTGGTATCCCATTAATGTTGCAGTAATTTCATTGGCATCAAGGATCCGGCCATTCTCGTCAAAGAGTACGATCGAGTCACCTGCCTGCTTCATCAGGGTCCTGTATTTTGCCTCACTTTTCCTGAGTTCTTCCTCTACCCTTCTCCGTTCAGTGATATCCTGGATCGTACCCAGTGAACGGATGGGCCTGCCGCTGTCATCGTAAAATGTTTCACACTGCTCTTCAACATATTTAATCAATCCACCGGGGAATAGCAGCCGGTGCTGAATATTATAAGGCGTTCTGTTCACTACTGATTCCCGGTAAGCCCTGTTGACCATTTCCCTGTCATCCGGGTGTATAGCCTCTAAAAAGGTTTCATAGGATGCGCCAAATTTTGAGGGGTCGATCCCGAAGATCCTGAATATTTCATCTGACCATACGAGGTTATTGTTCACCAGGTCCAGTTCCCAGCTTCCGATACGGGCGATCCGCTGCGCTTCGTTCATCCTGACCTCGCTGTCCCTCGCCAGATTTTCCGCCCGTTTCCTCTCTGAAATATCGCGGATGATCATACTGGATCTTTCATTGCCCGCGGCATCCCTAAAGATGACCGAAGTGATCTCACCCGGAAATTTAGACCCGTCCTTTCTTTTGAATGTGAGTTCGCCCCTGACGTTGCCCCTGGTACGGCGTTCCGTAAGCAAAACGGGCAGGTTCGGATCATCGAGGTCAACGATACCTTTTCTCCCTGCCTTTATGATTTCCGCTTCGGTCATGCCAAATATCTGGCAGGCTGCTGCATTCGCGGAAAGGATTTCTCCGTCAGGAACCGTCAGCAATATCCCGTCGGAACTGTTTTCAAATATGGAACGGTACTTTAAACGGCTTTCTTCCAGCTCCAGTTCCGCCTTCTTCTTATCGGAAATATCCCTGATAAAAACGGACAGACCTTCCGGTGATGGGTAAATAAAATCTTCGTGCCATATGTCCAGTGGAGCGTAGTAGCCCCTATAACTCCGGAATTCCTGTTTTTCCATTGCCTCATCAAAGGCCCGCTGCATAGCTGAACCACGAAGTTCGGGGAACTCGTCCCAGATCCTGTTCCCAATAAGCGTTTCCGGGTTGCGTCTCCCAAGTATACCCGCCTTTACATTCACATAGGTAAAACAACTGTTCTTATCCAGCGCAATAAACGGATCGTTCACCCTTTCAAAAACATCCTTTATCAGCGCGGAATTTTTCTGGTTCTGATCGTATAAAAGGTTTTTCTCCTTTTCTGATCTGCTGAGGTTAAGGACACCGGAACGTATGACAAAAAAGAAACTCACAATAAATGCAAAGACCATGATACTGATCGCAAAATGCCCGTTAAACAAACCGGCACTGATACCGTTGTTGCAGAACCAGCCGACAACCAGCAGGATGCTGATGATCCATATAATCAGGCGACCCCCCTCTCTCGCGGCCCTGGTATTTTCGTTTAAAAATCCAAGGAACCCTTTTTCAGGTTCCGCAAAAATGATCGCCAGTGAAATAAAAAGAAAACTAAGCGACGCCGGAAAGGAAAGCGATGAAAAACTTTTTACGGAATAGAGGGTCTCCACATTGTAAACATGGCCTGCAAATGAAAGGAAACCGATCAGGAACAACAGGGTGGCGGCATAATCAGAAAGCATTTTTTTATCCGTCCGTGGAAGGGCGAAGAAAAGCAGGGAACACCCGGTCAGCAATAAGCCCATCACCCTTGCGGGTGGATTTCCATCAGCAGGTAATTCATCACCGGCAGAGCTACTCCTGAAAAAGAGCTCTTCCACATGAAAATCCCAGTGGAAGAACGATTCAGCAAGAAGTACCAGTCCCAGCAAAAATACCAGCAAGGAAAAGAACATCGCAAGCCTTTTTTTTCCTCCTGAATGAAAGAGCAGGAGTGCAACCGTGGCGAACAGGCTTCCCCAGGCTGTACTGACTTTCATGCTATGCCATCCCGGCCAGAAGGATGTCAGTATCCTTTGATTGAATATCCAACCTGCCAGCACCAGCAAACTGATGAGCATGCCGCAAAAAACGAATACTACCGTGATGCGGGTGGTTCCAAAAAAAGTATTTTTGCGAAAGGGCATAAACAAGTCTTGAGAAAACGCACTTATTAACCTGCTTTGAAAACAACAGCGCCGCTTTAAGTGAATTTGTTGTTTACAGCCCAGGTTGTGTCTGCAAGGAGTTGGTTAAGAAGGGTAAGAAACCGATGTCATGATCCTGCGCCACAGTTACTTAATAAAAAATACCATGACTTCTGCGACCTGAAGCTACGTAAAGGGGCGCACCCCTCCCGTAAGATAGTATCAAAAATCGTGTAGTAGATTTCTTACAGGGCCCAATGCCCTGAAAATCCGTTAAACCGGGAGAATAGAACGGCTATTTCAGTTCAAATCCCTCGAGGAATTTGGTATTAAAATCACCGCTCCGGAAGCGTTCATCCTGCATAAGCTGGAGGTGGAAAGGAATGGTTGTTTTGACGCCTTCGATAACGTACTCGCTTAATGCCCTGTACATGGTCTGGATGGCTTCCTGCCGGGTCTGGGCCACCGTGATCAGTTTCCCGATCATGGAATCATAATAAGGCGGGATCACGTACCCGGCATATACATGACTGTCAACCCGCACACCGTGCCCCCCGGGCTGGTGGAGTACCGTGATCTTCCCGGGTGAAGGGCGAAAATCATTATAGGGATCCTCGGCATTGATGCGGCATTCAATCGCATGCATCTGCGGAATATAATCCTGGCCGCTGATCTTCTCTCCCATCGCGATCTTTAACTGTTCCTTGATGAGGTCAAAATTGATCACTTCTTCCGTCACACAATGTTCCACCTGGATACGTGTGTTCATTTCCATAAAATAGAAATTACGGTATTTGTCTACCAGGAACTCTACCGTACCAACACTCTCATAGTTGATGGCTGATGCCGCCTTACGGGCAGCCTCTCCCATTCGTTGCCGCAGATCATCGGTCATAAAGGGGGAAGGGGATTCTTCCACCAGTTTCTGGTGGCGGCGCTGGATCGAACAGTCCCTTTCACTGAGGTGACATACATTTCCATACTGGTCACCGGCCACCTGTATCTCAATATGGCGGGGCTCTTCCACGAATTTTTCCATATACAGGCCGTCGTTCTTAAAGGCCGCCGCTGCTTCAGCCTTGGCGGAATTATAAGCTCTTTCCAGTTCACTTTCCTCCCAAACCAGCCGCATTCCTTTTCCGCCACCGCCGGCCGTTGCTTTCATCATGATGGGGTAGCCGATCTCACGGGCAACTCCCAGGGCATGATCAAGACTCTGCAACAATCCTTCTCCGCCGGGTACTACGGGCACTCCCGCCTTTATCATAGTTTCCTTTGCGGTGACCTTGTCACCCATGGAATTGATCATTTCCGGTGTGGGGCCGATGAATTTAATTCCATGGTCATTGCAGATATGGGAGAACTTGGCGTTTTCGGCCAGGAAACCATAACCCGGGTGGATCGCATCCGCATTGGTGATCTCGGCCGCGGCCATCAGGTGAGGGATATTAAGATACGAATCGGCGCTTTGCGGACGGCCGATACAAACCGCTTCGTCTGAAAATTTTACATGAAGACTGTCGCGGTCAGCAGTGGAATAGACAGCTACGGTCTTTATCCCCATTTCGCGGCAGGTACGGATGACACGCAATGCGATCTCTCCCCTGTTTGCAATCAGAACTTTTTTGAACACAATTAATAATTAATAATGAATAATTAATAATTCAACAGATGGAACCGGAAGAAAATCAGGCTGGTTCTACAAGGAACAGGGGCTGGTCATATTCAACAGGTGAGGCATCATCCACCAGTACTTTCACGATCCTGCCTTTGACCTCGCTTTCTATTTCGTTGAAAAGCTTCATGGCTTCGATCACACAAACCACCGTACCGGCCACCACATCGCTTCCTACATCCACAAAGTTGGGTTTGTCAGGAGCCGCCTTCCGGTAAAATGTACCGATCATGGGACTTTTGATGGTAAGTGTATTGACAGGAACGGTTGTATCCGTTTTGGGTTTATCAGAGCCAGGCGCTGAAGAAGCGGTAGCCGCAGGTCCGGCTGAAACCTGCTGTGGGGGATATTGCACAGGGGCCGCATGAACGGGCCCCTGGGAAACCACCTGTGTTATATGTTCTTCTTTTTGTTTGATGGTTACCCGGAAATCTTTTTGTTCCACGGTAAGTTCGCCAATATTCGATTTATTGACCATCTTGATCAATTCCTGTATTTGCTTGAAGTCCATGTTTTTCAATTTAAAAGACAGTTTTGGTTTTTTGTATTGATTCCACTTTCGCGGATCGGTTTCCGTTGCCGCGGAACGGGGCTAAGGTAATGAAATGAATTGCAGCAATTGTATGATTTTTTGATGTTTTTGGCCAAAATCGGGTCAATTTTAGGCAAAAATGGCCCAAAATCGGGTGATTTCAGGCCATTTTCAACAAATTCCAATTACTTATTCTTTTACTCTTTCAACATATTCACCGGTCTTGGTATTGACACGTATAAGTTCTCCTTCGTTTACAAACAAAGGCACTCCAAGAGTGGCCCCTGTCTCAAGGGTTGCCGGCTTTAACGTCCTGGTGGCGGTATCACCTCTCAGACCCGGTTCTGTATACGTTACCTGCAATACGATCTTATCGGGGAGTTCGGCTCCCAGTATTTGTTCATTTTCGGTATTGATCAGCACTCCTACTTCCTGTCCCTCTTTCAGGTACTGGGGAGCATCGATCGTTTGCTCCTGCAGAGCAACCTGTTCAAAGGTCTCGTTATCCATGAAATTATAACCCGTATCGTCCTTGTACAGGAACTGGTAATAACGGCGTTCCACCCTGACCGGGAAGATCGTATCGCCGGAGTTCCAGGTTTTTTCGATGGAGCGGTTATTGTCGACCCCCTTCAGTTTCGCCCATACTTTGGCTGCTGCGCGGGCTGTTTTGTTCTCCCCGAATTCGACCACTGTGTAAAGGCTGCCTTCCAGGTTAAGGATCATTCCCCTGCTGATATCTGATGTATTTGCCATTTTTTTAAAGCTTTGAGCCTCGAGCTGTTTGCCGTGAGCTAGTGTAGAAAGACATTTTTTGAGGCGGCAAAGATAAGGCAGTAATCCTGCCCGGCAAAGCTAAATAGAGAATCCGGACTGAATGTTAATTAGCTGATTTACTCATCCGAACCAGCGCTTATAAATGCAAAAAATCGTTTTCTTTGATACATGAAAAGAACGTTATCCTTTTTGACTGCGGCCTGGATCTGTCTTTCCGCCATGGCCCAGCCCGATGACCGCCCCCCATACAAAAAGATACCCTATTTCCCCCCGGTAAAACTGCTGCTTTCTGACAGCAGCACCGTGTACCAGCGGGACGATCTTCCTAAAAACACAGCGGTCATGCTGATGTATTTTCACCCCAAATGCGAGCATTGCCAGCATTTAGCCTCCGAGATCGCTGCCAGCAGTGAAAAATTCAAAACGATACATATCGTCATGGTCACTTCCATGCAGTTTGATTCACTGGCTTCCTTTCGTCAGAAATACCTGCCCGGGGTCCATAAAAACATTGTCATCGCCTTCGACCCCAATTTTTTCCTCATGGATTATTTCCAGGTGAACCGGATGCCTTTTATTGCACTCTATAACCAGAAGAAGGAACTGATCGGCGGTTACGACGGCGGACTGACCGTTGAAAAAATCCTGAAAGAATTCAAAAAGTAATTCTTACGGAGTCATCTCTGCAAGTGAGCCAGATCTGTTTTGTCAAGGGACCCAAACCCTTAACTTTGCGGACCCGCCGCCGCCCTGGCGTCGGAGAGAACGCCTGCCCCGGGCAACGGCGCGTAAACCTGAATTAATTAATAACACTTTAAATCAGATAATATGAAAGTAACTGTTGTAGGAGCGGGTGCCGTGGGAGCTACCTGTGCGGATAATATTGCCCGTAAAGAACTGTGTACCGAATTAGTTCTGCTCGACATCAAGGAAGGTATTGCCGAAGGCAAGGCCCAGGACATGATGCAGACCGCAACATTGCTGGGTTTTGACACAAAAATCACCGGCAGTACAAATGATTATTCTAAAACCGCCAACAGCGACATTGTCGTGATCACGTCAGGACTTCCCCGTAAACCGGGTATGACCCGCGAAGAACTGATCGGCGTGAATGCCGGTATCGTTAAGGGAGTTTGTGAGAATATCCTGAAGCATTCCCCGAAGGCCATCATCATTGTCATCAGCAACCCGATGGACACCATGACCTACCTGGCCCTGCAATCTACCGGACTCCCCAAGAACAGGATCATCGGAATGGGCGGTACGCTTGACAGCAGCCGTTTCAAATACCAACTGAGCCAGCACCTGGGATGCAGCCCTTCTGATCTGAATGCAGTGGTAGTGGGCGGACATGGTGATACCACCATGATCCCGCTGATCCGGCTGGCCACCTGGAACAGCGCGCCGGTCACCAATTTCCTATCGGCGGAACAGCAGGAAAAGATCGTAAAAGACACGATGGTGGGCGGAGCAACATTAACCGCATTGATCGGCACTTCGGCCTGGTACGCACCGGGAGCTGCGGGAGCGGCGCTGGTGGAAGCCATTGCCAGGGATGAAAAGAAACTCTTTACCTGCTGCGTGGCCCTTGATGGCGAATACGGACAAAAAGATATTTGCCTGGGTGTGCCGGTTCTCATCGGCAGGAATGGCTGGGAAAAGATCATAGACTTTAAACTGAACGAAACAGAACAGGCTGCCTTTGACAAGAGCGCAGCAGCGGTGAGAAGTATGAACGACGTGCTAAAAACGCTGTAATTAAACCCTGTTCTTTACTTTAAAGAAAGCCGGCTTTGAAACTGGAACAGCCGGCTTTCTTATTAAAAATCACCCAGAGAAATGTGATCGATCCAGGTGCCTCCCACATCATTATTCCTGTAGGCTTGTGCCAGCCAGAATTTATTTATACTATAGGGGTCCTTTATGATCCAGGAATAATGCACATGTCTTTCCTTCCCTTCGCTTGTATTACCCCATTGCTTTACCAGCCGGCTGGCCCTCCAGCTTTCTTCATGACTGAATTTAACTTTACATCTTACCTGCGGGAATTCGGCTGAATTCTTTGATCTCGGCAACCGGATAAAGTTAATGGCCATATTATGAAATGCGTCGACGGCGATACTGACATCGAGGTAGGAATAGTTCTCATCCCTGAATTCATAGTGCTTAAATCCGGCTGCGCTGCTTTTGTTCACCTCATAACTGCCATTACTTTTTTTAACGGCAGGTATTTTCAAAATGTTCAATCCAAACCCGGTCCTTTTAGTGGAAGTAGCGTCATAAAATTTTTGAAAGGATGAGTAATAAATAAACCCGTTATAGTACGTAATACCGGCGGCCGCACCTCCGTCAAAATTCCTGTCTTCAATGCTGATCTCCCCGGCTAATTTCAGTTGTGTGGGCGGGCTCTCAAATATTGTACCCGCATTGGCCGGTTTAGTGAAATACCATATTTTGGCCTTCCCTTCATTCTTTCTGGCGTGGAGGGCGCCATCACTGCCCCAGTAATTATTCTCAAGGAAAAAGAACACATCACTATACTGGTTTGTCAGAAAATTACTGATGGGTATCAGGGAACCTGCAGTTTGGGCGGCATTGTTTTGCGCAATTGTGAATCCCTGTATAACCCCGCTCATCCCGTCCTTCATCTGCCTGAAATTGAAAACCGTAACGATTGATTTCCCGTTTGTATAGTCATCCCCTCCTCCAAGGTTGGCAATAACCAGGTAATCCTGGTCTATGAAGGCATTGGGCCAGTCACGGTAATTATTCTCGCCCGTACGGTAAATATAAAAACCATCTGCCGGGTTTTCACTGGCCGAAACGGCAACAGCCACTAAACGGATCAGGTATTGTGAACAATCAATCGCCCCGTTTGCGTTGTAACAATTATTATCCTTTGAGCTCTGGTTGCGCAAGGCAGCCACGACCACAAATCGTTTATGCTCCTTTTGGTAATATACCCTTACATCATAGGCTTCATTGATGAGACCCTCATTTGTTTCTTCCGGGCAGGGAAGGTCATTGCTGCCGTAACCGCCTTCCCCGCATTTGTCCACCCCACAGGGTTTTGATTTACTACAATAATAGGGGACATCTTCAGGTATGTCATAAAAATTGGAAGCATAATCCGGGTTAGGCGTGGAGGTTCCGGGAATTACCGGGTTTACGAACTGCCAGAATAAACCCGTGGTGGATACTTCGTGCAATACAGATCCCCCGGCTTTGTCAAAAAATTTCAGCCAATGCGTGTTGGACACCAGGATTGTTTTTTCACCGACCGCCACCATGGGATCAGGTCCTCCTTGCCTGCTAACGGCAGTATTGATTTTGACCAATGGTGAAATGGCATAGGTTGGTTTTTCAACAGGACGGGCGACCCTTTCATTCCCGATAACTTCAATGGTAATCGCTTTATTAAGGACGGAGTTTACCGGGCCGGGCTTCCTGGTTCTTTTCTCAAAGGAATAGAATTCTTCGGATTCCCGCATAACGCGGTCAGCTGCGGAGAACTGAACTGTCTTCCGGAAATTTTCTTTAATATCCGCAGCATTGGCCCTGACCAGCAGGGCTGTTCTTTTCTGGGCTTCGCAGAAAATAAAACCAACTGATGCAAACAGCCATAAAAGGGTCTTTTTCATGTTCATGGTTTAAGCTAAAAAAATCAACAATCAGGGGTTAAAAACGACAAAGTGAAAACTTCCATCCGTGTCATCTTCCAATATCGGGCTCCATAACCGCACATAAAATTTACCCGGGGAATCATAATATGCCTGCACTGTTACCGGGCTATGCGCTGTTACGATTATTACGGCAGATGCGGTTAATCCCGTAACCAAAACTTCGTAATTACCTTCTTCCAGCCGGTTAACCGAAGTAAAGTTCAGTGTACCCCCGGCCTTGCTGCCGGCTCCTGTAACCCGGCCATAGGCCAGCGGCAGAAGGTTATAGGCAGAACCGGTGGCTGTTGCCGTAACCCTTCCGTCATCTATCACCGCGTTGCCGTTGACCACCAGGTTTCCATTCACATGCAGACGCTCTGCGGGAGAGGAAGTGCCGATTCCTGTCCGGCTGGCCGTGTTATTAATATATACTTCTCCTCCCAACTGCACCTGTGCATTGGCATTGACCGCTGTTAAGGCCACATGCCCGGCACTGGTAGTTTGCAATACGCCCGTTGAAACACCATTCAGGTTCATTTGCATAAAAATGCCGGCGCTGCCCGTTTTCCCGAATTCGATCATATCTGTTCCATCCATCCGCAGGATAACATCGCCGTTGGTATTGCCACTATTGGTACCAAAGCGGAAATTGTCACCGCTTAATTGTGCAAACCCTTTATTAACTCCCCCGTTCTGCAATTGCAGGATGGCCGTTGCATTGTCGATGATAATTTCATTGCCGGTGGCCTTGATATTGCCTGCAACGTGGAGCTTTTCCGTGGGCGCGTTTGTACCGATCCCCACATCGCCGCCGTTTGCAATCACCATTCGGTGAACACCATTTTCCGAGATTTCAAAATTATCGGTCGTTGATGAATAGTTGAGATACCAGCTTTTGGAATCAGCGTTATTGAACAGGCGTAAAAAACCATCCTTAAGACTCATATCACCCTCAAGGTCCAGGGCATAAAACGGGTTGGCAATC
>CAZEZE010000020.1:0-16068 GCA_964516445.1 uncultured Chitinophaga sp.
CACCATTTCCATGCACATCTGGCACCAGGCGGGGACCCCGACAATAAATCCGATATCCCAGTCCCGGGCATGCTCTACGATCTCGTTGAGTTTCTGGTTCCAGTCGGACATTGCGGCAATGCGTCCGCCGGGTTTATAAAAGCTCTGGAACCAGAAGGGTCTTTTCTTGGCGAGAATACCGCTCAGGTCACCGGCAAACCAGCCCGCTTTCCCTTTTTTCAGATCGGTGGCGCCGCCAATCATCAGGAAGCCCTTGGTGATAGCTTTTTTATTGGCATCATGGTAACTCAGAAGGCTGAGCAACTGGCGCAGGTAATTAACCGTATTGCTGCGAAGCATATCCCTGGTAACGGGAATATATTTACTGGCTGCTTCCGAGGTCCCGGAACTCAACGCATAGTATTTGATCTTTCCGGGCCAGGCCACATCCGATACACCATCAAGTGTTTTCTTCCACCATTCCTCATAGATTTTGCTGTAGTCGTGCACCGGCACCAGTTGCTGGAAACTTTTAGCGGGATGTTTGCTCAGCAGGGCCTCGTCAAAGCGATAATGCTGACCAAATTCCGTGAACCGTGCTTTCTTCAGTAATTTTTTCAATACCCTCATTTGCTGGCGTTCCGGGTCATTGGGGGGTAGCCTTAATGCCGCAGCAATCGCCCTGGGTAATTTAATATCTATAATGGTCGCCATGAAGGATTTACAGGTGGTTTAAAGATACGCAATCATTGCGTTGAACGGCGGCGAAGATAGGCAATAGTCAATGGGCAATAGGCAATAGGCAATAAGCAATGGAGAATAGGCAATTGCAAGCCGGGACAGCCGGGTTTCAATACTTTTCGGGGTTGTTTATCATGTGGTTTAACAATCTGCCAATTTCCTCATTTTTTGAAATGAAATTCTGGTGTTCTTCCGCCTGGATATAACCGCAGGCAAAGGAAAAGTCAAGCCAACCGCAGGTTTCGGAGTTTTCCATATCACTATCTGTGACTATTGAAACAAAATGAGCCGGATATCTTTTTTTGCGAAAAGCTTCAAGCAAACAGATGCACACGCTTCTGGAGGATCTTCTTATCTGATCTGTTAATGAGTATGTTTCTTCTTTTGGAAATTTCTTTGAAATTGTAAAAGTTTCCATCGACAACATAAATGCAAGTTTATACACTCTTGTGTCCTGCACACTTCTTGCAGCCATAATACTTCATTTCCGATAAAATTATTGTTTGATATCGCTTTACCAACTGTCTATTACTCATTATATATTGTTTTTTTCCCCTTGCCTATTGCCTATTGTCTATTGTCTATTGCCCATTGACGTTCCTATCCCCCCAGCTTACGATAAACCTTCCATATCAATTTTACATCTCCTAAAGGATCATAATCCCGGGCATACCAGTAATCCATCATCTGCAGGCTTTCGGCCGATAATTGCTGCCTGGCAGACAGGGCTATGCCATTACAGGCGATAACAGCTTTTCGTAATGATGGAAGGTTATTGGCCGGAGAGGTATAGCCGATCCACGTTTTGGATGCTGCCAGCACCGATATACAGTTCTTTAAAAAAGAAACCGGTTTGCGTTGCAGGATGAGCTGAAACGGAAAACCAAGAAGGCCGGTCAGTGCAACCAGGATATCCACCAGCCGTTTCAGTCTTCTGTTATAAGGATTGGATAAGTTAAACCCGTTTTCTTTGGATACAGATTCACCCGATACGTTCCTGGAATGACTGCCAACGATACTTCCGCTTCCGGAAGAATATATTTTGATGCTGACCCCGTCCGGTACCCGCTGAATGCTTTCGAGTATTTCCCGGTATGATAAACAGCCCTGGCAGAAAATGATCTCCCGGAAAGGAACAACCGAAGAGAGTTTTTGCAGCTGATCACGGTACCCGACCGCTCCTGTGTCATCGGGATTAACCGCCACCCTCCCTAAAACTTTTTGTTGCAGTCCTGCCTGCCTTAATAATGAAACAACCTGTTCATATTCTTCCGGCGTACCAGCGACCAGGGTGTTGAAATGTTCCTCTTTTTCTTTCCGGCTGCTCAGTACCCTGGCGCGCACGAGTACCCAGCGGAGTACACTGATGAAGATGAATGCCAGCAGGGCACCAAAAAGTATAATAGCTCTCGAGAACCGGTACTGTTCCGGCAGCAGTGCATAGCCGGCCAGCAGTACAATGGTGGCAACAACGGTGGAACGTAATAGTTCGGAACGGTTGTACCACCTGTCGTATAAACCGGCATAGTACGCTGTAATGAGATAAAAAAGGGTAAACGAGGGAAATGCTATCCACAAAAGTTTGCTCTCGTACTGTATATCGGTCCTTACATATTCGTTCCAGATATTCTTGGCCAGCCAGAAAGAAAGGAGTATCAAGCCGGCATCGATCAGCGGTAAACCGGCGCTCCGTATAAAATTTCCAAGGGCCGTTAAACCTGCCCTGAACCAGATACCGGTATAAACAAGAAAATTGAAGAACCCTGCCCGGCTGCCGCCATAATGTTTACGCACAAATTTGCTCATGGCAGTGTAGAACATCCTCACGTAATTCATACTGCCCTTTCGGGTGCTCTCCCCTTTGAAATGAATGATACTGCAGCCGGCATAATAATAATTTTTATACCCGGCTTTTTGAATTCGATAACTCAGATCCACATCCTCGCCATACATAAAAAAATTCTCGTCAAAGCTGCCGGTCTTATCCAACACTTCTTTCCTGATCATCATGAATGCCCCCGCCAGCACATCCACTTCGTTGGTGGCCGTTTCATCCAGGTGACCGAGGTGATAACGGGAAAATATCCTGGACCGGGGGAATAACCTGGACAGACCAGACAGCTTGTACAAAGAAGTGAGCGGCGACGGAAAGGAACGTTTGGATTCCTTCAGGAAATGTCCGCTTCCGTCAAGCATTCGTATGCCCAGGGCCCCGGCTTCCGGCCGGGAAGCCAGGAAGGAAATGCATTGCTGAAAGCAATCTTCGGGAACGATCGTGTCGGGGTTAAGAAAAAGGATGTACTGGCCTTTGGCAGCAGCAAGCCCCTGGTTGCAGCCTTTGGCAAAACCCGTGTTTTCCCTGTTGGCCATAAAATGTACGCCGGGGAACCTGGGAACAAGGTATTCTATGCTGTTATCGGTTGAATTATTGTCCACCACGATCACTTCCGCCTCCATCCCGGCAACAGCCTTTTCGACGGAACAGAGACATTGTTCCAAAAAATGCTTAACATTATAATTGACTATGATGATGGACAGCAGCATGGAAAAGATGAGCCAAATCTAAAGTCTTATCCCGATATAATTGGGTACGGCAATCTAAAACCGGGTTTTTATCTTTGCCCATGCTTAAACCTGCCTTAACAGAAGCTGTCCGTGCCGGCGCCGCTGAGATTCTCCGGTTCTTCAACACCTGTTTCAAGGTCAGCAATAAGGAAGGTGTGAACAACCTGGTTACCGAAGCCGACCATGCTTCCGAAATAGCGATTATGGAAGTGATCCGCCGGCATTTTCCCGGTCATCATATCCTGAGCGAAGAAACAGGTGAGATCGTCCAGGACTCCCGGTACAAATGGATCATTGACCCGATCGACGGTACGGTCAATTTTGCACATGGCATTCCCCTTAACTGTGTTTCCATCGCCGTCGAACATGCAGGCGAGATTGTGATGGGCGCTGTATATAACCCACACCTGAATGAATTTTTCTTTGCCGAGAAAGGAAAAGGCGCCTGCCTGAACGATCAGCCTATACGCGTCAGCGAACAAACAAAGACCATCAATGCCTGCCTGGTCACCGGCTTTCCCTATACGTATATCAATATGCCCAACGGTCCGCTGGAGATCTTTGAACGATTTGTACGAAAGGGGGTACCCGTCAGACGACTGGGTTCCGCCGCCATCGATCTCTGCTGGGTGGCCGCCGGAAGGTTTGACGGTTTTTATGAACACAAACTGGAAGCGTGGGACAGCGCCGCCGGTTACCTCATCGTGGAAGAGGCCGGAGGAAAAGTGACCGATCATGCAGGAAAAAAATTCTCCGTTTACCAGCACCGGGTTCTGGCCACCAATGGAAAGATACATGAGGAAATGGTAGAGATCATCAATAACAGGAAAGAACTATGAGTACAGAAAGAACTGAAATAGCCAGCCTGGGTGAGTTTGGCCTCATCGAGCATCTTACACGCAACATCGAACTGCAAAACGCATCCTCGGTGCTCGGGGTAGGCGATGATGCCGCTGTGATCGATCATTTCGGTAAACAAACCGTCGTTACCACCGACCTGTTGTTGGAAGGCGTTCATTTCGACCTGGCCTATACTCCCCTGAAACACCTGGGTTATAAATCCGTGGTCGTGAACCTCAGCGATGTATATGCCATGAACGCTATCCCCACGCAAATTGTTCTTAGCCTGGGTATCAGCAACCGGTTCAGCGTGGAGGCGCTCGATGAGTTCTACGAAGGCGTATATGCCGCCTGTTCAAAATACGGGGTGGATTTGGTTGGCGGTGATACCACTTCCTCTCAAAAGGGCTTCATTATTTCCGTTACCGCCATTGGCGAAGTAACCCCGGGAAAATTCGTGAAAAGAAGTACGGCGCAAAAAGGTGATCTCCTTTGCGTAAGCGGCGACCTCGGTGCTGCCTATGTTGGATTATTATTCCTGGAAAGGGAGAAGAAGATCTATATGGAAAGCCCCGGGGTTCAACCCGACCTGGAAGGGGAATCGTATGTGATCGGGAGGATGCTGAAACCGGAAGCCCGGAAAGATATTATTGAATTCCTGGCAAAACAGGCGATCATGCCCACCTCCATGATGGACATCAGCGACGGGCTGAGTTCCGAAATCCTGCATATCTGCAGGGATAGCAACCTGGGATGCATTTTGTATGAGGAAAAGATCCCTGTACACGAAGACATGAAAAAGGCGGCTTTTAAATTTGAGATCGATCCTACCGCCTGTGCCTTAAGCGGGGGCGAAGACTACGAACTGCTGTTCACTATTTCCCAAAACGACTATGACAAACTGGTGCTGAGTGAACAGATCAGCGTGGTTGGATATATGACAGATGCTGACCAGGGCGCCCATATTGTTACAAAAGGGGGAGGTAAACATGTGATCACGGCCCAGGGATGGAATCACCTGAATCCCGGGAACCGTTAAGGGGACAGTTTAAGTGATATTTAAAGAATTGCTTTGTATTTTGTACCCACGTTATCCTGAAATGAAAATTCCCGGGGCATTAATATTCATAACACTCCTCTTAACGGGTTGTGGTGCTGGCAAATCTTCATTTTCCCCGGCCAAAAAATACGCGCCGGAACAATTGCAAAAGGATTATTCCGTGTTCCGCAAAACCCTGGAATCCCATCATCCCGGATTGTACTGGTATACTCCCAAAGACAGCATGGATCATTTTTTTGACGAGGGTTTACGCCAGTTGAACGATTCGCTTACGGAGATCCGGTTCAGACAGGTGCTCTCCCGGGTCATCGCCAAAATAAACTGCGGGCATACCACAGTCCGTACTTCAAAAGCCTGGAATAAATATTATGACACGGCCCGCCTGGGAAACATGTTCCCCCTGAGCATGAAAGTGTGGGATGATGCTATGGTGGTGACCGCCAACCTGAACCGCCGCGACAGTATCCTGAAAAGAGGAACACCTGTTACCCGGATCAATGGCAAAACAAGGGAGATGATCATAGATACCCTGTTTGATTATATTTCAACTGACGGTTATAACCGGACACACAAATACCAGTCGCTCAGCAACCGTGGATTTTTTGGTTCTTTATTCACAGGAATTTATGGTCTTTCTGATAAATACGAAATCGAGTATATCGACAGCACAGGACAAACTAAAACCACCCTGATCCCTGTTTACCGTCCCGCAGCCGATACGGCCGGTAGGGCCGGCACAAGGATATTCAGGCAAACCCAGCCACAACCTTCCGAAAAAGAACAACGGCGGCTCCGGCTCAACAGCATCCGCCTGCTGCGCCTCGATACTGTCAATCGTACAGCCATGATGGACCTGGCCTCTTTTAATAAGGGGTATGGACTAAAAAAATTCTTTCACAACTCCTTCCGGGCATTGCGGAAAAACAAGATCGGGCACCTGGTCATCGATATCCGCAGCAATGGCGGCGGCAGTGTTACCAATTCCACACTGATCAGCCGTTATATTGCCGGGCAGGAATTTAAAATTGCGGATTCACTTTACGCGGTCCGCAAGGGCGGCCGTTACCAGCGGTATATACAAAATCATTTTTGGAATAAACTATTCATCAGCATATTCACTAAAAAGAAGAGTGACGGCTATTATCACTTTGGCTACTTCGAACGGCATTATTTCAAACCTAAAAAGAAAAACCATTTTGACGGCAAGGTCTATATTCTCACCGGTGGCAACTCTTTCTCCGCATCAACGCTTTTTGCTTCCGCTTTGGTTAAACAGGAAAACGTGACCATAGTCGGCGAAGAAACCGGCGGCGGCGCTTATGGTAATTCAGCCTGGCTGATCCCCGACGCCACCCTTCCTGAAACCGGCGTTCGTTTCCGCCTCCCCCTTTTCCGGCTGGTGATCGATAAAAACACTCCGAAAAACGGAAGAGGGGTACAGCCTGAAGTGGAGTCATTCCCGACCATTGAAGCGATCCGCCGGAATACCGATTTTAAAGTGGAAAAAGCGATGGAGTTGATAAAAAAAGATAAAGAGAAGAACTAATGGGCGCCTCTGATACGTCCCAAAATTCATTCCCCGTGATTCATTATCAAAAAATCATCTGCGTCTCTTAAAAAAGGCAGTTTATCCCTTACAGACTGCAGGTGGTCACGGTCGAGCGTAATTGTAAAAACATCTTCCGCATCTTTTTTTGAATACAACACTTCGCCCAACGGGTCAATCACCATGCTGTCACCGCTGTGATAGATATTGTTTCCGTCATGGCCAACCCGGTTCACCCCCACCACATAACACTGGTTCTCGATGGCCCTGGCCTGCAGCAATGTTTTCCAGGCGTGGTTTCTCCGTTCGGGCCAGTTGGCCACATAAACCAAAACATCATATTCGGGTTCATTACTTTCCGCAAGCGGGGTTTGTCTGGCCCATACCGGGAAACGCAGGTCGTAACAGACCAGTAAATTGATCTTCCATCCTTTAACCGATGCGATAAACCTTTTGGATCCGGCGCTGAACTGTTTATCCTCGCCTGCATAAGCAAACCTGTGTCGTTTATCATAAAAACCATATTGCCCGTTAGGGAGCATCCAGACCAGGCGGTTGTAATATCCCGTTCTGACGGTCTCCGTCTGACCGGTTTCCAGTATAATCACACTCCCTGTCAGGATTATTTTCTTTTCCGCAGCCATTCGCTTCATCCATTGCACCGTTTCACCATCCATGGTCTCGGCCAGTTTTTCAGGGTTCATACTGAACCCGGTGCTGAACATTTCAGGCAGTACTACCAGTTCCGTTTTTTCTTGTATCCCCAGGATTTTTTCTTCCAGCATTTGCAGGTTGGCAGTCTTGTTCTCCCAGTGCAGGTTCGTTTGAACGGTCGTGATGGTCAGCGGTGAAGCCATATTTAAAATTAGGGAACTATTTGTTGAGCGTTGACATGATCTGTCTGACAATATCGGGTTCCACGCCCCTCGCAACCAGGTGATCCATTGTCTTTTTCTTTCTTACCAGGTGCTGGTCTTTTTTCACCGCGGCATACTTTTCTTCCGCCAGGCGGGTCATCACTTCCAGGTATTCGTCTTCATCGATCTGCTTCATCGCTTTTTTGATACAATAATCGCTGACCTGTTTTTGTTTCAGCGCGTATTTAATCTTTTGCCGGCCCCATTGCTTCACCCGCCACTTGCCGCCGGCAAATGCGATAGCAAACCTTTCTTCGTTCAGGTAATTTTCTTCGATAAGGGTTGAGATGATTTCGTCGTGGTCCTTCTTCCAAACCCCAAGGCTAAATAACTTCTCCCTCACCTCGCTGTGACACCGCTCCTGGTAAGCGCAATAGTGTTTGAGTTTTTGAAGGGCCTGCTCTTTGGTAAATTGGCGCCCTGTTATTCGTTTAGGTGAGTATTCCCGGTTGATCATCCTGGCACATGGGGTTTTCAGTTACAATAAGTCTCCTGCACCTGAGTACCCCCCTTTAGGCCTGCCCGCCGAAACTTCAGCATAGGCGGGGGACAGGGGGTTTCATTCTTCCAGCCTTTCCGTACAGCTAAATTCCCTTTTCAAATAATCATCATAGTGATCCGCCTTCTGAAAAAGGTTCCGGAATGAATCCGCGCCATTCTCCTGGGTCATATCAAGATCATACATGATACAGGAGAGCACGATGTTCTGTTTTACACAGCTCAGCACCAGTCCGTTCGTACGGTAATTTTCCTCCAGTAAAAACTGGTAAAGCGGTTTGATCTTTGTGATATCAGAGGGCATCTGGCAGAGATAGGCGTCCCCGGCGATAAAAAAATTCTCGGGGTTATACGTGATCTTAATTTTGGCGGAGCCTTCTTTTACGCTCCAGTTGTTCGCGCCTTCCCGGGCCAGCTTGACATCCTTTCCCAGTACCTTTAGTATCTCTTCGATCGTTTTGGCGGCCCCAACTGCCTCGGCTTCCTTTTCCGGTATCTCGGGCAGCTTCACTTCCGTACCGCAACTCGGGCAATATTTTTTTGTATCAATATTGGCCGTTGTCACAAGGTAGCCGCAACTAAAGCAGCGCGTACTGGCCTGTCCCTTGTTGGGAATATACATTTGCAGGGCTTCCCGGAGATAATTTACCGGCAACGCAAAACCGAGGTTATCGCCTCCGCGGATGATAAATGAGTTCACGCCGATGATCTCTCCCTTGTTGTTCACCAGCGGGCCACCGCTGTTGCCCGGGTTGATGGCCGCGTCGATCTGGATGAACTTCAGCCCGTCCCTGATCCTGTCAACCTTGGAGATCACCCCCTGTGTGGCGGAATAGTTCAGGCCAAAGGGATGCCCGATGGCCACCACCTGGTCCCCGTCCTTCATCTCTTCATAACGACCCAGTTTCACATCCGGCATTTCGGTGTTTTTCGGGGCTTCCAGAAAAGCCAGGTCATGCTTGCGGTCGGTGTACCAGACCCTTGACATCGCTTTGTCAAATATCTTGCCCGCAATGGTCACTTCCGCATTATCGGCCACTACGTGATCGTTGGTAACGATCAGGTCGAATTCCTTTAAATAAAAACCCGTGCCTGTTCCGCCCGCGGTAGCGATCTGTATGATCGCTTTCTGGTACTGCTCTATGATAGTTTGCGAATTCATGGGTTATTGGGGATCGAGGTTCAAAAACTCCAGCTCGTTCGTATACGTATGGTTAAAGTTGACGAGATTATCAAACCGCAGGTTCTGTGTTTTGAAATCCATCAGCGGGTACTTCTCTTTCCAGCGGTGCTGGATCTCCGTTATTTTATCAATAATGCCCGCCGAAGCAAACTGGTTGTTCTTCGGGTCATAATAAGCGATCGTATATCCCAGTTCAATAAAATACTCCGGGTAATTTACCATCATGAACAAATGATAAAGCTCCGTAACCGCCCGGGGCAGGCTGTAGGAATACTGGCAGTAGGAAATGCCGTATTCGGCGATCTGTCCCGCAATAAAAGGGTGATTGTTATCCCGGTACCACACCAGGTTCTGGTTGGCGCCGTGAATCGAATCGGCGATCAGTTTATACTGCTGCGGTGCCACAATAGAAAAAGTATACCGGGAGCGGATCAGGTACCTGAATATTTCTTCTTTCGGGATATCCAGAATTTTTTTGAACGCATCAGCCATATCCCGGTTCTTCTCCGTGACAGGCCTTTCCTCTTTCTTAAAATAGATGGCGCCGATCTTTTCCAGTTCATACAAGAGTTTCCCCTCGGGTGTGACCAGGTAGTCGATACGGTAGATCAGGGACAACAGCATATAGGCGATCCCGCCGGAAAACTTATCGGCGTCCAGTCCCTTAATGATATCAAGCGACTGGCTGATCCATTTTTGCAGCCAGGCGTATTTCACTTCTTTCTCCTCCAACGGGATCTCGGTGATGTGTTCCGTATCCGCCGTTTGCAATACGGCGAAATCCTGTACCAGCAGGTCGTCCTGTTTGTCGGCGCGGGTGGAAAGCTCTTTCAGGCCATAATACAGTTTACTGGGACCGGCGGTTTCCAAATCGCTGTCAAAACGCATACAAAGCCGGTCGTTATCCAGGGCAAACCGTGAATAATAAAGATTGAAATTCATTTCCAGCAACCGCCGCATAACCGGGACGGAAGGTTGCGGCATACGGGCCAGGGTTACTTCTGCTCTCAGCAGTTCCTTATCAAAATTTCCCCTGACGATCTTCGAGCCCTGGTAAAAATGAAAACGGCCCTCTGACCCGTTTCTTTCATATACCACGTTTTGCACATTATCGTCACGGAGGTAATCAAAAAAAGCATCAAAGCTCTCGGGGTATTTTTTTTCCTTGAAAAAATTATCGGCGTCGGTCCAGCGTTGGGTCCTGGCTACCGGTTTATTATTATCTGAGTAACGGCCAAAGCTGATCGCCGGCTCGTTCACCAACGTTGTTTTCTTTTTCCCCCTTCCGAATAATTTATCGAACATCACAGGTTTTTGAGGACAGGCAAGATACTAAAGATGCCAAAAGGAACAAGTCAAACTTTGAGTTGTTTGCGGTTGTTGAAACGTGTTTTACCCCCTGTTTGTCGTTGAAAAATGACCGGCGGGGGCCGGCCTGGCATCGCGTTACGGTCGCCCGGTTCATCATTTCCGGTGTTGCCGGAAGCGGCTGTTCAGGACATTCCCACAACCGGGACATAACCCTGTTTTCGGTGTTGGCTATATACCAAAAATCAGTAGTTTCGCCCAAACCAATTGACGATGAAGTTTATAGCCTCCTCCTCTTCATTATTGAAACAACTGCAGCATATTGCCGGGGTGATCAATGCCAATACTGTGCTCCCCATACTGGAAGATTTTTTATTTGAAGTGGGCAAGAACAAGCTGACCGTAGTGGCCACCGACCTGGAAACCGTGATGCGCGTGCAGCTCGATGTAGAAGCAAAGGACAGCGGCAAGGTCTGTATCCCCGCCAGGATCCTGATGGACTCCCTTAAGAATATCCCCGATCAGCCCCTTACTTTCAATATCGACAAGAATTTCGGGATCGAGATCACCAGTGATAACGGGAAATACAAGATCATGGGCGAAAATCCCGACAATTTCCCCAAAGAGCCCGCCGCCGACGACACCACTTCTTTCACCATGACAGCTTCCGGGCTTGTGACTGCCATCAATAAAACCATTTTTGCGACCAGTAACGATGATCTTCGGCCGGCCATGACTGGCGTTTTCTTTGAACTGGATAAAAAGGGGATGCAATGCGTGGCAACCGACGCTCATCGCCTTGTGCGCTATAAAAGAACGGATGTAAAATGTCCCAAATCGGATTCTTTCATTGTTCCCCGTAAACCCCTGAACCTGGTTAAAACGGCTATCCCGTCATCGGAAGATGAAATAACCATTAGTTATAACAGCAACCATCTTTTCGTTCAGCATGGCACCACACAAATGAGCTGCCGCCTGATCGATGCCCGTTTCCCCGATTATAAAGTGGTGATCCCTGCAGAGAACCCTTACCGGCTCACCGTCAATAAAAATGATTTCCAGAGCGCCCTTCGCCGTGTGAATGTGTTCAGTAATAAGAGCACCAACCAGGTGGCGCTGAATATCAGTGGCAGCGAATTACAGCTGGCAGCACAGGATGTGGACTTCAGCTTTGAGGGAAATGAACGTATGAAATGCCAGTACAACGGCGAGGACATGATGATCGCCTTCAACGCCAAATTCCTTATCGAAATGCTCAGCGCCGCCGACAGTGATGAAGTGAACATGGAGCTTTCAACACCTACCAAGGCGGGTTTGATCAAGCCCTCCGAGCAGGACGAGAACGAGGAGCTGCTGATGCTGGTAATGCCGCTGATGCTGAATCAATAATTTCTCCGCCCCAGGAATCAGGAATAATATCATTGGATCTCCCTGTTCATCAGGGAGATTTTTTTTGCATTCTTCCGGCCCGAACCCCTGATGATTATTTCGGCGATGACCAGGTTCGGTACCCAGCCCAGCCATGCCACAGCCCGGTAAACATCCATCGGGGGCAATTCAAAACTATTGGTGATCGAATATTTCCAGGCGCGAAGCGTAATGGCCGATAAAGTAAGGGCATAACTTCTGAGCATGTAATGACGGTGTGATTTAAAATCCCCCTGCCTTGCTTTCCACAGCGCCATTGCGGTGTAGAAAATCCATAGTGATGCCAGTACGACAAACGCGATACGGGAGGAAAGCCCGCCATTGGCGTAAAAGCCCATCAGCAACCCTGCAGGACCGGTTATCAGCAACACATCGGTGACATAGATATAACCAAAACTGCGGTGTAAATGCGGGTTGTGCTTTTGAATCTGCTTTGAAAATTGAGTGAAGCCCGCCAGCAATACCCACAAACTTGCATACACATGAATAAAAAAAGCGATTCGCCAGTGGTCAATGTGAATATAATGCTGCTTGATCCGCAGAAACCCGGCGTCGGTATTATAAGGGATATAGGCCAGGGTTATCCGGGCCATCAGCCAGGTAAAAAAAGCAAGCGTCAGCAACAGCCCCGTATTCCAAATATTTGTGCGGGTAAGAATTTGTGTTATTTTTAGTTAGCAATGTCTTTTAACAAATGTAAACCTTTCACCATGAGAATGTTTTTATCCTTCGTTTTCGCCGTTACATTCCTGCTGGCCTGTAGTAATGAAAAAAAACCGGGCGACGATGTTCCCGGCAAGGACACCGCGATTACAACGGAATCCAATAAAGGAACAACCACGCTGTCCCCGGCCGTAGCCGCCGTAGAGGAAATACTGGGCTCCTTTGTGGGGGCTTTCGGAGATAACAAAATAACCCTGCTGATCACCAGGGCGCTGGGTGATTCTGTGGCCGGACGCAGTATTGTAGGGGGAAACGACCGCCCATTTGCAGGTACTTACAAACTGGAGAACGGGGTGTATATCATTACCGCCAGGGAGCCCGGCGATCATAAAGATGACGGGGCATTTGAGTTTTATATCAATACAAAAAACCTGAGCCGGCTAACCGGCTCCTGGAAAGCATACGATTCAAAAAGACTCGCCAAAACATATGAGCTGGAACGCAAGAAGTTTGCCTACCGCACTGATGTGGGCACCTGGCCCGAATCCTCACAGCGGTTGCTGAAACCTGCCGATGTGGAGAACCTGATGAAAGAGGAACTGGAGTTCATGCGTAACGAGATCTTCGCCCGACACGGTTATTGCTTTAACCGGAAACACCTGCGCCAGCAATTCGAGATGGAAGACTGGTACGTGCCCAACACCGTTGATATAAAGGGCTTTTTAACTGATATCGAAAAGAAGAATATTGAAATGATCAAACGCTACGAAAAATACGCGGATGAGTACGGAGATGAATACGGGCGCTGATCCGCGTTAAAAACATACTATGGAATTTGTGCTGCTGAATGCCTACCAGAATTATGTGGAAGCCCATATCGCCAAAGGCGTACTGGAAGAACAGGGCATTCCCTGCTGGCTGAAGGATGAGAACACGGTCACGATCGACCCCATACTCACCAATGCCATCGGCGGGATTAAATTGATGGTCAGTAAGGAAAATGCGCAAATGGCGTGGGAAATACTGGACGCGCTGCGAAGGGAACAAAAGGAGGCGGTTGTTTGCCCGAAGTGCGGATCACATAATATCGAACTGGTCAGCACCCCCCGAAAAGCCATGACTTGGATCAGCTCGATCACTACCTTTTTCCTCGGCGATTACGCGATCGCGATCGATAAAGTACAACACTGTTTTGACTGTGCACACGAATTCCCCGAACATTCAACCAACGGGGAAAATACTGAAGCATGAACGGCCTCCCTTTTTTATTTTTCCTTCGTACCTTTTAGCCTTTAATGATCATTATGTGGAATAACCTCATCGATTATTTTTCAACCCTGGAAGAAAGACCGCTGGAGCGGATGGCCATACTGGTCGGCGGGATGTTGTTCTTCTGGATTCTCGAAGGGGCTATCCCCCTTTTACGGCTCCGGTTCAGGAAAACAAGGCTGCGCCATGCCGCCGTGAATTTCGGACTCACTATTATCCACCTAATTATTCACACCCTGCTGGCCCTTGTTATCATTCTGATCAGCGACTGGTGCGCCGCTAACAGGTTTGGGCTGATCTACTGGTCGGGTGCGGGAATCCCGGCTTCTATACTTATCACCCTGCTGGTACTGGATTTCTTTGGCGGCTGGCTGGTGCACATCACAGAACATAAGTTCAACCTGCTCTGGCGGTTCCACGTAGTGCACCATGCCGATACGAACGTGGATGTGACCACGGGACTTCGTCACCATCCTGTTGAAAGTGTGGTTCGCGGTATCTTTTTTTTTATTGGTGTATTTGTTACCGGTGCGCCGATGTTCGCGGTCATGATCTATCAGACCATCCTGGTCTTTTTCACCGCATTTGAACACGCCAATATCCGGCTCCCGTCCGGGATTGACAGGGTGTTGAGCTACCTGTTTATTTCGCCCAATATGCACAAAGTGCATCATCACCGGAAACAACCTTTTACCGACAGTAATTACGGGGCCATTTTTTCCATTTGGGACCGCTTGCTGGGTACGTATAAGAATCTTGAACCCCAACAGATACGATATGGGATCGACAAAGATTTCCCGGAGGAAAAAGATGAGGATTTTTGGTCGCTTTTAAAAAGGCCATTTCAAAAAAAATAGTTGGATCCGATGAAGATCATAGCGATGATACCCGCGAGATTCGCCGCTTCCCGTTTCCCCGGCAAGCTGATGCAACTCCTGGGCGGTAAAACGGTGATCCGTTTTACCTACGAAGCCACCGTTGCCACAGGGTTGTTCGACGAAGTACTGGTGATCACCGACAGCGATATCATTTTTGCGGAGATAAGCGCTGCCGGCGGGAATGTGATGATGAGCCGGAATGAACACGAAAGCGGCAGCGACCGTATTGCGGAAGCTGCGGCGGATATCGATGTTGACATTATTGTCAACGTGCAGGGCGATACCCCTTTTGTAAAAAAAGAACCCCTCCAAAAATTACTGAAACAGTTTGACGACCCTTCCGTACAGGTAGCTTCCATGATGCACTTGATCACCGACAGGAATGATATCATGGATCCGGGCTATGTAAAAGTGGTGGTGGACAAGCATATGAACTCTCTGCTCTTCTCCCGGGCGGTCATCCCCTACCCGAGAGACCGGCAGTACCCGACCGCCTACCACGAACATATTGGCGTTTATGCATTCCGTAAGCAGGCGTTGATGAATTTCACCGCCTGGCCTGTCACCCCGCTTGAGGCTGCTGAAAAAATTGAATGTCTTCGCTACCTGGAAAATGGAATTCCGTTAAGAATGGTAGAAGTGGATTTTATGGGTATCGGAATCGACACCCCGGAAGACCTGGAGAGGGCCAATAAATTGATATCAGGCCGGCCCGAAAAATAACCGGTAATACTGAACTTTATCCCGGCTGATTTTCTTTTACTAACTTTCCTGTCATGAAGCTCGATAAACTTCGCCCGGACAAATACCTTAAATACCTGTACCTGCCCAACCTGTTTCCCACTAAAAGAACCAAAGAGATCCTGGCAGTGAACCCGACGGTCATGCCGCACCGGGAGGAGGCGAAAGAGGTTGTAGTATCCGTTTATGATTACAACGCCGATTCGGTCGAAGAAAAAAAGCTGAGTTCGGTAGGTGATTGTTATAAATACAAGACCAGCGGCCGCACTACCTGGATCAATATAGACGGCTTGCGTAAGGCGGACGTGGAAGCGGTATGCGCACATTTTGATATTCACCCCCTTGTTATAGAAGACATTCTCAGCATCAACCAGCGGCCCAAGCTGGATGAGGCGGACAATAGTATTTTCTGCCTTCTGAATATGCTTTACTTTAATGAAGACACATACGCG